>JBNMNO010000101.1:0-8815 GCA_051275695.1 Mariniflexile sp. | reverse complement strand
ATAATAACAAAAATCACATAAAATCAAAAAAGGGGGGAAATATTTACACGAATTTACTTAATAAATATTCACCCTTTGTAGTTTATCAGGGATAAATAATTTTTGACTTTAAGACCTACCACTAATCCGTTCTAAATTGTTAGCTTGTTACGGATCAAAACTTAAAAAAGCACTGAAACTGCTTCTATTTCATTCATTATTATCGTTCACAATATATTAGACTTAAAAAGCTTTTTTTATAAACTTAGCTGGATTCCCAGCCCATATCTCACCAGGCGGTACATTTTTTGCGACAACAGAACCAGCCCCAACAATAGACTTAGAACCTATAATAACGCCTTTTAATATGATGGATGACCCACCAATCCAAGCACCATTTTTGATGACAATTGATTTTGAAACTGTCTGTTCATCGGCAAGACCATTTAAAAATGGATTCATTCTATTTTTATAATCAATAGAATGAAAATCAGTATCATATAGACGACAACCACCACCAATTAGAACGTTATCTTCAATTAAGATCTCTTTAGTACAATAAAATGTACTGTTTGATATACCAACATTACTACCTATAGAAAGTAAACCTTCCTTCTCAACTATAAGGTTAGTTCGTGTATCGCCACCAATTACATTGTTATTCTTCCCACTATTTATTATTACATTATTATTTATAATTATCTTACCTTCATTCTTAATCTTTATTAAGCCATTAACTTTGACAAAACCAGAAAAAACGACCTTATTAAACCGAAAAGTAAAATAATTAAAAATTAAATTAAAGATTCTTGAAGAAAATATTAATCGTAAAAATCTAAACATCGTGAACCTTCTTTAACTCTTCAACATCATTGATCAAATGTAAATTTTTTTTTAGCCATATTGGGCTATAACTCCACCACTTAAATTTTAATAAAAATTCAATCATTTCAGATTCAAATCGGTACCTAATGACTTTAGCAGGAATACCTCCAACAATTGCATATGATGGAACATTTGAAGTTACTATAGAGCCAGCTAATATCACAGCACCATCCTCAATTGTCACTCCACCAATAATTAGAACCCTATCTCCGATCCAACAATCATTTCCAATTTTACAAACATAATGTTCATTAACTTCTTTTTTCTCGTTAAAAACTTGTACTTTTGTAAATGTACTGCCATTTTGTTTTTTAAGAGAATAGAAAACAGGACTTGTAGAAGTAAAAGGGTAAGTAAATGGATGTGTACCTTCTATAATTTTCACATCTGGTCCTATGGAACAATATTTGCCAATGTAACCTGTAATATCAGAACGAGGACCAACATAAGTACCAAAGCCTAGCTTCCCGGTAAAGTGACTCTTAGTATATAATTTATTCATTCCCTCGAAGCTTGAACCCTTCCCAATATTTGCAGAAAAAGGAAAGTTAACAGTTTTTCTATATTTATTTTTTGTGTAAAAGAAATGCAGAATTTTTTTTAGTAAATAATACATTTCAATCCTTTTTTCTCTTATAACTATCAATCATTGATGGTTTTGTACAATTTAATATTTCTACATTTAAGTATTTAGAATACTCAGCAAGTAAATCATGGCTTTTAAACATATTCATTATTGCATCTAAGTAATCGGCTACTTTGAAAATTTCATCATTGTCATTTCTCTTAATAGGTTTTAAAACTGATTCGTCTCCTCCAGAGTAAAAATGTAGCTCTTTAGTGCATAATTCATTTTCATCATTGACACATAAAGAATCAAAAAAAGTATGTTCCATCCCATATAATTCCAATTTTTGGTAGCCGCAATTTAGAGCTATATAAATAGATAAATTAGCTACGGTTTGAATCCTTGGCATTGCAAGGCCTTGCTTATAAAAAAAATGCCTGAAGCTGTCATACCCTTCATAAGAAGTCGTATTTACCCTTGTTATTAATATATTCTTATTTTTGATACCACTATATTCAATAAATTGTTTATACATATGCGAAGGTATATATAACTTCATCACCCAATCCACTTTTTTCTCTAGTATTAGAAGTACTTTTTTGCAAATAACTTCCCTATGTGATTTTTGAAAAAACATGGGATCAGCTATACAATAATGCTTTGGTTTTAATAAATAAAAAGCATCATCCAATGCGAAATTATTTAGAACTATATAGTCTGCAAAATGTCGATCCACTAGTGTTGTAAATTTGTTTAATTCATTTTTTAAAGATGGACCATTCGCCAGTATGGCAACAGTACCAGAGTGCATTTTATCGATAGGATTTCTATAATAATTTTTCCTAAATAATCGTAATAAAAATAAAATAAAATAGACGCTATTTTTTGTGAATAATAAACTTTTCTTAAATAATTTTTTCATGTTTTTCCTTTGTAAAATTTATTTATCAACTTATAACAACCTACTTTTGCCTCTGCTATGATAGAGATATTTATGACCAATAGAGAAACAAATAAGAACAGCAATACCAGAACTCTTATCCATAGTTCACCGATATAAAGCACTGTAAATATAACAAGGACATTAATTAACAACATTGCACCATACACATATGGTTGGGTAATGTGTACGTGCTTCCACGAATATTTTATTCTTGCTATTGCTGATACAGCGTGGGATAGGACTACAGCTAATGCTGCCCCATATAGATGTAGTGTGGGTATTAGTGCAAAACTAAACACTACACTTGCCACTGCACCCCATATACTAGAGTAAAAATATAATTTACTTTCTCTCGTAGCAGAAAAATTTGCTCCAACAAAACCAGATAGAGAAGAAAATAAAATCGCAACGGACAGTATTGGGATTAATTTCCAAGCCTCTATAAATTTATCATCAAGCATTATTGTGACTAGCGATTCACTAAATATCGCCAAAAAACAAGAGCATAACGTAAGCAATAAAAATATGACACGTAAGACATTATTGTAAAATTCTTTATAACCTTCTTTTTTAAACTCTTCAATAACAGATACTTGCCATGAATACATGAATACAGTAAATATGATACTTACTAACGAAGGAAATCGGTTCGCCACTGCAAATATGCCAACAGATTCCATATCGGAGTAATGCTCTATTATTGGCCGATTTAAAGCAGATACTAACCACCACATTATGCCGTTAGGTATCAATGGCATAGAGTAATGTAACATTTCCCTACAAGCTTTCAATTTTATTGAACTAACAGTCAGGTAAGAATAAGCTCCAGAGAAAATAAAAGTATAACTAGCTGCTATCGTAAAGGCTAAAATTTGAGATAAAATGAAACCATTTACCCCATATTTAGGAATCAATAAAAACGCTAAGCCGGCTGTAAAGGCCGTTAATACAACCCCTGATATAGCATATATTTTTATTTTACCAATACCACGAGAGAATTGCAGCATATACTGTTGAGCAAACGTAGCAACAATCATCCAATAAATTTCCCAAACATACTGGCTGAAACTGTTTGAACTACCTGAATTTAAAAAATACATGTTCGCGAGGTAAAAAAGAGCAAATAGAACTAATAAACTTACCAGTAAAAAAAACACCCCTGATGAAAAGTACTCTTTTTGTTTTTGCTTCTTTTCACCATTAGGGAAAATGAATATAGCGTCTGCAATACAACAACTCACAATACTTAATAAAAGGGTTGAGTATATTGTAATGATATCGGTAACACCATAATCAGCAACAGAAAGCCAAGCTGTATAGAATGGCAGCATAATAAAACCGATTAATTTGCTACCAAGATTCCCAATAAAAACTAATATAGTGTTATAACCTAAACGTTTATATTTTCCGCTCACTGAAGTTCCTATTGACGAATAACTTTGTTAAATACACTGCTAAATTCATTTCCAAGCAGACAAACGTAAACACATAAGATAATAAAATCTAATATTTCTGAAAGTAACTCATCTACCAGCTTCTTCATTTCAATTTTTGTACTATGCTTAAAGTCTAACTTTCATTTAAATATTTAGTAAGTTATGAAATGGCCCTGTTTTTTTTTGCGGAGTACACTACTAAAAAGAAGCTCAGCTAACTAACGCTGTAAATAAAGCTTTTATTAATTAACACTACACTAAAGCGCTGTTCATTAATTTCCAAAACTGATGTTAAATCGGAATAATAATTAATAAAGCTATATGTTAGTAGGTATTATCATGGAATATTTAAAATTACTGGTCTTCACAAATTTATTTAGCCATCCATGTTCCGCCAACATAAAGTACATTCGGTAACGATAAATATTCTTTATGATCAGGTTCAATAATCCCGCCTAGCGGCGTGAACTTCATTGTATGATAAGGAACATAAATAGCCTTAATAAAATAAATACCTCCAAGTACTTTCGCAGGGAAAAATTTTACTAACTCTGCACCTATACTCATTGCCATTTCAACGTCGCTAGGTGTTGCAATACCAGGAATAAAAGTAAAGTTTTAATTTCTAGCCTCTTCGACTAATGCTTTATTAAATCCAGGTACAACACCAAAATCAGCATTAATTTCAATGCAATTGTTCAATTAGTACTTGCTCCAACCTTTAGTTCAGAAAACTGTTTTTTAATAAATTGTATTGCATGAAGCGCACACTTAGTTCTGAAATTAACATCCAAAATTTTGTAGCCTTTCGATACCAAACTTTCTATTTTAGACTCTAGTCCTTCTAAAGTTTTAATTACAAGAAAAGCAACCACTTCATTTTTTAAATATTGCAAATGCACAACTTCCCCTTTTAAGATTATTAATATTGAACTAATTATTTCTTCTTCATTATCGTAGTAGTCCTCTAGTAACACATAACCCCATATTGCCTGTACTGCTTTAAAGTTTTCAATCCAATTGCACTTGTCTAAATGAGATATTGAATCATCATAAATATAGAAGTCGCGAGTTACACCATATTTTCCAAATAATGCTTTAACCAAAAGTGAAACTTTTGCTGTGATTACAACAATATTCGTATTTTGATTTATCAAATCGATGAAAACACCAGACGGTAGTGGCCAATTAATATCAGCCATGGTTTTATAGTAAAGTCTATATCTTCGTTCTGACCCACTTAGGCTTAAACCGACATTGTTGTGATGTAGCCTGATTTGACTTCAAGATGAAATGAATGGATGCTAAACCTACCTAATTCTGAAGAGCCGTCAATAGATGCTTGATAGGAATTTGTTAGTGAATTAGATAATAGTGTTGTTTCTGTAATGTATATTAAACTTTACAAATCATTATTATAATAATCTGCTAAAATATTTTTGTTTTTTAATTTACTTTTTAATTCATTTGAAATCTTAGAGTACTTTAAATCTAATCTTGTTTTAAGATAGTATTCTGAAAACCTTAAAAAATGGTTATTTTCAATCGCGAATGAAAAGAATACAGAGTATTTGTTTAGTTTGGTTTTGCAACCTTTGTGCAATAGCCTTGGGTCAAACATTATAATATCACCATCAGATAGATCTACTAATTCGATATTTCTATTAATTATTTTTAAAAATAATCTATAAAAAAATGGAGGGCAAATTCCATCAATAAATTCAAAACACTTGGAAACAAGATTGTTATTATCAAAAAAATTTGTGAAATTTTTATTACTATTTTTTATTAATCCAAGTCTGAATTTGGATTCTTTACCCTGTAAATAGACTCCAACCCTTAAAATACCATAATCTACATTATTTTCCCATTCTTTACCTTTACTAAAAACCCTATCTACTGAGTCCCTATGCCAACCAGAAGCAGAAAAATTTTTATGGATATCGTTATGTTGAAGAAACTTTACATCGCCTCCTAATAATGACTTTGCTTTATCGATAATATTCTTATTTTCCAAAAGCCCCCAAAGCTCTTCAGACTCTACTAATCCATTAGGGAATGTATTTTTATTTTCTCTATTTGCAAAAACCACATCAATTTTATTTTTATAGAATTCAACCTCTTCTTTGTTAAGTAGGTTCTTAAATACCTTAAAACTCTCTTTTTCTATTTGTGCTGTATTATTCATCTTATCACTCATCTTATTATACGATAACTTCCATTTATATTTGGAATATTTGTCTATCTTCACACCACTCACAAAGTTACCCAAAGCATCTATTATTGTTAATTACATAACGGCGAAAAACTGAAACTAAAATTATTGAATTTAACAAGCATCTCTGTACAAACCATATGTTTCCATTTAAAATTTTCAGTTTGATGCGAATCTATAATTTCATTCCCTAGATATGCAGTTATTCTATCGAAAACTATAGTAGATGCTCCATTTTGCTTTGTCAGAGCATCATCAATAATCTTTTGGCCTATTGATTGTACGTTCCACGTCTTTTGTAAGAATAGTAACAACTTCATCTTTAAAGTATTTTATATAATATACTTATCCATTTAAAACTGTAGATATCAAAAGAAGTACTTCTTCTTTATTATCGCAATATTCATCTGGTAAGACATAGCCCCATTGTGCATGTACTGTTTTTAAATTTTCAATCCAAATACATTTATCTAGATGACTACGTGAATCATCGATAAACAAAGATGATTTTATATAGTTTGTTTTTATGAAATCATCTATAAATAAGGACTTGCACCCAAAATCTTCATAAGCTTTAGCATCATAGATAGAGATCTCACGAGAAACACCATATCTTTCCAATAATGCTTTAACCGTAGGAGCGTCTTTTGTTGTGACTATTACAATGTTATTGTTTTGATTTATCAAATCAATGAAAACATCTGAACCATTATATATTTCATTTAAATCTAACCAGTCATCCCAAAAATGGTTTCTGATTACTTGCCTAGTAGCAAAAAACTGTTCTTGGAAATTCTTACCCTCTTTTCCAGCCTCATTTGGAAGTATTTCAGAAAATAACAAGTCTTTATTCTCATCAATTGATTTAAGAAGGTAGTAATAGTTCCATGCTGGTCCGATATGGCACCTTTGTTTTAAAAAACGTACAGCATGCTCACTACTTAAGTCTAAATCTGAAAGAGTCTTAATCCGCCCTGTAGTTAGCATTGCAATTGCATATGCTTCTTTTGCTGAATCTACAATCACACCATCAAAATCTAGGAAAATAATAGATTGATTAGCTCGCTTAACATTTTCGTAATGTGTAATTAGTGCCTCAGCAATTATTACATCATCTTTTGAATCTATATCTTGACTTGCTAACTTATCAACTTCTAACTTATAAACACTATCACCAAGGTAATAATTATTAGTTAAAATACATTCTTTTTTTCTTATAAATAAACCGTTAGTAACTTTGTATGTAGGTAAGAGGTTTTCTCGATACTCTTGGTTTTTATCTGCCGTATAATTTGAAGATTTATCTCCTATCCAAATGTAATCATCCATTTTAAAAACCGACATTAAAGAGTCATGAGTACATTCAGTAATAGCCTTCTCATATATGGTAATAGCTTTGCTATAATCTAGCTCATTCATAAATGGATGAGTAGGGGAGATCCAAACAATGTGTTCTCTATCTACATCCTTAACAATATCAGTTATTATGTCACCAAAAGGTTGATTATATTCAACTTCAATAGTGTGATTTCTCTTGATAACATTGACACCACACGATCTTGCTATGGTCAAAATTTCATCTGAAGAACTACTTACATAAATATCATCTTTAGAAAAAGTTTTTTTAACTTGATTAATTTTCCATTCTAAAAGAGATATTCCATCTTTACCAAAAGGTTGTAACGGGTTACGTTCATAGCTTTTACCGCCAAATTGAGCTGGTATAATTACACCAAAATTCATAATACAATCCTTGATTATCTTAATCTAGCTTATTAGCTTTGAGCCAAACTTTTGTTTTTTCAATATCTTCCAATGTATGAACATCAAAACAGCCCTCCACAAAAATGGGCATTGTTTTTTTACCAAGAAAGGTCCATGGCTTAAAGCCATCATTTAATTTAATTGACTTGTTCACATTTAAAACCCAAAAATTATGAGACAGAAAATAGTTAGGTGATAAATCCTGCCGGTTTGTAGACACAAACTCTTCTTCAAAATCAAAATAAGGAACTAGTTTCCCCTCATGATCAACTTTTTTAGCCCTAAATGGATGGTGATCTTGTTCTTTATAAGCAGGTACTACAGACGTAATCGAGGGGTCCTTTTCAATCATATTAATTGCTTCAGCAATCCACTCTGATTTTATTGTTGCAGAGTTGGCTAGCATAACAACTAAAATATCAATATTTTCATTTACTGTCGATTCAATAAAATTCAATCCATGTAAAATTGCATCAATATGCTGAGCATCAGGACCAGATAAAACCTTTGGTCTTAAAATTGGCTTGAATCCTAGATTCCCCGCAGCTTCTAAAATTGAATTATCATTACTGCTAACAAATAAGTTTTCATGATTTATAACTTTCTTTGCTGCAATTGCACAATAAGCTAGTAGAGGTTTACCAAAAACAGGAAAAATATTTTTATCCGCTAAACTATTATTTCCTCGGCCAGTTAGAAGAGCATATTTGTTCATGTTAGTTTACCTTTTGCATCTTGAATAGTATGAAGTAAACCATCTTTGAGTGATGTTTTAGGTTTCCAACCTAAAGATAGTAACTTATTACAATTACTATATGTTCCAAACTGATCACCCAAAATTCCACCAATATTATTTACTGGTAACTCTACATCTAATGATTTAGAAATATTCTCTATAAGTTCTTTAACTGTAGTTTTTAGACCACAACCAACATTAAATATTTCATTTGATGTTCTTTCTTTATCCTCTATAGCCAGAGTTAATGCGTTAACAATATCATCTATATAAATAAAATCTCGATATC
>JBNMNO010000100.1:0-8825 GCA_051275695.1 Mariniflexile sp. | reverse complement strand
CAGCATCCACATTTAAAGCTATACTTGGAGCAATAACTAAGGCTACTACCGACATTAATTTTAATAAAATATTTAATGAAGGTCCAGATGTATCTTTAAACGGATCTCCCACGGTATCACCAACAACAGCCGCTTTATGAGCTTCTGTTCCTTTTCTACCTTCTTCTTCAATAGTTTTCTTAGCATTATCCCAAGCACCTCCAGCATTAGATTGAAAAATCGCCATAAGAACACCGCAAGTAGTAACACCTGCTAACAAGCCTCCTAGCATTTCAGCTCCTCCTAAGAAACCAACCGCAACTGGTACTGCGAGAGCTAATAAACCTGGTAATACCATTTCTTTAATAGATGCTTTTGTTGAAATATCAACACATTTATCGTACTCTGCATAACCATCGGCAGCATCAAAAATAGCTCTATCTTCTTTAGTAGCTTTGGTCATATCAGAATCATACTTACGCATCACTCCTAAAGCCGCTTTTAATTGTGGGATATCTCTAAATTGGCGACGTACTTCTTCAATCATGGCCATAGCTGCACGACCAACCGCATTCATTGATAATGCAGAGAATACAAATGGTAGCATCCCTCCAACTAATAATCCAGCCATAATTTGTGGTTGAGACACATCAATGGACATTACATTCGCCGTTTTCATAAATGCCGCAAATAATGCCAATGCAGTTAAAGCTGCAGAAGCAATAGCGAAACCTTTACCAACAGCCGCCGTTGTATTACCAACCGCATCCAATTTATCGGTACGTTCACGTACTTCTTTTGGCAATTCCGCCATTTCAGCAATACCTCCAGCATTATCACAAATGGGTCCATAAGCATCAACCGCTAATTGAATTCCTGTATTTGCTAACATACCAACAGCTGCAATAGCAATACCATATAAACCTGCAAAATGATGCGATACCATAATAGCTGCAGCAATCAAAAGAATAGGGATCATTGTTGACATCATACCAACACCTAACCCAGCAATAATATTTGTAGCCGCTCCAGTTTCAGATTGCTTCACAATAGACATTACAGGTTTTTTACCTGTTGCTGTATAATATTCGGTTATTTTACCAACACCTAATCCTGCTACTAAACCAGTAATTGTTGCCCAAAACACACCCATAGCACCAAAGGGTAATCCTTCTACCGTTTCTGGAATTAAAGCATTAATAATAAAATAAGATGCTATAACCATTAAACCTGCTGATCCAAATTCTCCAATATTTAATGCGGTTTGCGGGTTTCCGCCATCTTTTACTCTTACAAAAAATGTTCCTAAGATAGACATTATAATACCTACAGCTCCAAGAACTAAAGGTAGGTATACAGCTCCTAGGCCATCAAAATTAGGTGTTAAAATAAAAGCCCCTAATACCATGGTTCCAATAATGGAACCTACATACGATTCAAATAAATCGGCACCCATACCAGCAACATCTCCCACATTATCTCCAACATTATCAGCAATAGTAGCAGGATTTAAAGGATGATCTTCTGGGATTCCAGCCTCCACTTTACCAACTAAATCAGCACCTACATCGGCCGCTTTTGTATAAATACCACCACCAACACGCGCAAACAAGGCTATAGATGAAGCACCTAATGAAAACCCTGAAAGCACATTTAATACCATTGATAAATTTTCTGCACCAGGCCATAAGTTTTGGTATAGCATAAATAAACCGCTTAATCCTAAAATCCCTAAACCTACAACGCCTAGCCCCATTACAGCACCTCCTGCAAAAGCAACTTCTAGTGCTCTGCCCAATGAATGACGAGCCGCTTGGGTTGTTCTAACATTTGCTTTAGTTGCCACTTTCATCCCAATAAATCCAGCTAAAGCAGAGCAAATGGCACCAACAACAAATGATAAAGCTACCATTCCATTTGATCCAACTTCGTTTGCTCCTTTAAAATATAATAAGATAGCCACAGCTACCACAAAAATAGCTAAAACTTTGTATTCAGCTTTTAAAAACGCCATGGCTCCATCAGCAATGTTTTTGGCAATTCTAGCCATTTTAGCATCTCCAACTTCTTGCTTTGAAACCCAGCCACTTTTTAGATAAACAAAGATTAAGGCTAAAACACCAAAAAGCGGTAAAAATTTTACTATTAATTCCATATTAGTTAGTTAGTTTAAATTAATTATTTTTTTTAACGGAGCTAAAAATAGGAAAATATAAGTGATAAAAAAAACCACCTTAAATTAAAGATGGTTAATTTTTTTATTAAAAAAATGAGAATTCAACAATTAGATGGTAAAGGTCCGTTTTTTCTTATGGTCACTTTCATCATAACGTTGTACACATTTATGATAAATTTCAATAGCTTCCTCAGCATTTCCCCAACCGCCTACGTCAACCTTCTTTTCTTCCAAATCTTTATAAACTTGAAAAAAGTGTTCTATTTCTTTTAATCTATGTGGGTTTAAATCGCTTATATCATTATTGTTACTCCAAATTGGGTCTGAAACAGGAACACATATAATTTTTTCATCGGGTCCTTTTTCATCTGTCATATGAAACACCCCAATCGGCTTTACTTCCATAACCACCATAGGGAATGTAGGCTCAGTACCCAACACTAATACATCCAACGGGTCTTTATCTAGGGCTAAGGTTTCTGGAATAAATCCATAATCTCCAGGATACATCATAGAAGAAAATAACATACGATCAAAACGTATTTTATGCAATGTAAAATCGTATTCGTATTTATTTCTACTGCCTTTTGGTATTTCAATTAATACATCAAAAGTTAATGGGATTTTTTCGCTCATGTTTAAAATTATATTTCGGCCTACAAATGTACAGAACGCATGGCCGTAATGCAATAAAAAATTAAGTTGTTTTCTATTAATATTTTCTATATTGTACGCATCTTATTCAAACAAATAATTTAAATCATGCGACACTTTCTTTTTGTATTTTTTACCTTTTTCATATTATCAACAATTAAAGCCCAAAACCAGCCTTGGCAAGGAAAATTTGAACCTATCGATAATATGATTGCCCCACCAAATACTTACCGAACTGCAAGTGGCGCCCCAGGAAAAGATTATTGGCAACAGCGCGCCAATTATAAGATAAAAGTAATTCTTAACGAAAAGAATAACACCATTTCTGGGGAAGAAACCATTACCTATTTTAATAATTCTCCAGACGATTTAAGCTATTTATGGATGCAATTGGAACAGAATGTGAACAAAAAAGAAAACGAGGATTTTGGTGCGATTTCTAATAATATAAAAGATTCTATATCTGCACGACAAATGCAGTTTCTTACAAGAGCAATAGATTTTCCTGCAGGTTATTCCATCAAACTTGTAAAGGATGCCTCGGGAACTAACATGAAAACGATGGTTAATAATACCATGATGAAAGTAAAATTGAACAACATCCTTAAATCGGGAGAGTCTACCAGTTTTTCAATCGCCTGGTCGTATCCAATTACCGATAGAAGTATGTATTTATTATCTAGAGAAGGCTATGAATATTTTCCAGATGATGATAACACTGTTTACCTAATTGCGCATTGGTTTCCAAGAATGGCGGTTTATAATGATACAGAAGGCTGGCAAAATCAACAATTTCAAAAATTGGGTGAATTTGCTTTAGAATTTGGTGATTACGATGTTGAAATCACAGTGCCTGAAGACCATATTATTGCTTCAACGGGTACTTTACAAAACAGCGAGAACGTACTTACCAAAACACAACGCACCAGACTGGAAACGGCTAGAAACACATTTGATAAACCTATAATCATTATTTCTAAAGAAGAAGCTGAAGCCAACGAAAAAACAAAAACTACCAAACAAAAAACATGGAAATTTAATGCTACAAATGTTCGCGATTTTGCATTTGCCTCGTCACGAAAATTTATGTGGGATGCACAAGCAGTAAAACTTCCAACCAACACGGTCATGGCGATGTCGTTTTACCCAAAAGAAGGCTTACCAGTATGGCAAGAAGCATCTACAAAAGCAGTAACCCAAGCTTTAGAAGTTTACTCTGAAGCTACCTTCGATTATCCGTATCCAGTAGCTATTTCGGTAAATACCTCTAATATTGGCATGGAATTCCCTATGATTAGTTTTAATGGTGGGCGTCCTGTAAACGGCAAAATTAGTAATGGAGCAAAGCAAGGGATGATAGGAACCATTATTCATGAAGTTGGGCACAACTGGTTTCCTATGATTGTGAGCTCGGACGAGCGTAAATGGATGTGGATGGACGAAGGCCTAAACACCTTTTTACACCAACGCACTGTAGCAGAACGATACCCAGATTTTAATAGCACAACCCCTAAAAGTATTGTGCCTTTTATGAGCGGCGATAAAAATATTTTACGCCCCATCATGACAACCTCTGACAACGAATTACTAAACCAATTTGGTAACAATTTTTACATTAAACCCACAGTTGGATTACAAATGCTGCGAAACTCAATTATCGGAAAGGAATTATTTGATGAAGCTTTTAAAGAATACGCCAACCGCTGGAAATATAAACACCCGAACCCAAGCGATTTGTTTAGAACACTTGAAGATGCTACTGCCACCGACTTAGATTGGTTTTATAGAGGTTGGTTTTTTACTACAGATAATGTAGATATGGAATTAAGCAAGGTAAAATGGTTTAAAGTATTTGAAGAAAATAGCAATATTGAAGACCAAAACAGAAGCAAAAAAGTAAAAATAGCATCTAACGAAAAAAGTACCGATGTGCAAGCTAAAGATTTTTCAAAAGGACCAGAAGTTATTACCATGACCAACACACCTGATAATGCGTATGGTGGTTTTTTATCTAGGTTAGATGACTCTGAAGTTAGAAAACAACTATCTGATAAAAACATTTATGAAGTAACCATAAAAAATGTTGGTGGACTTGTAATGCCTGTTACTATTGAATGGGTTTTTACTGATGGCACCATCGAAATTGACCGATTACCCGCCGAAATTTGGAGAAGCAATGAATATGAAATTAAAAAGACCTTTATAAAAGCAAAAGAAGTAAGCAAAGTAAATTTAGATCCTAATTTTGAATTTGCTGATACCGACACAACTAACAATAGTTTTCCAAAGGTTGAAACCCAATCGGAATTTGATGCTTTTAAGGATAAAAAGGATGGAAACTAGTTTTTATAATTGATAGCATCGTACCTAACATTGTCAGAAAAAACACCCAACTTCGTTTATCAGTCGATATAGTCAATTAAAACTGACCGTATCTTAGGGTTAATCGAAACAAAAAAACCATGAGATTACTTCCCGATAGTTATCGGGTTTATCAAGAATTTAAAAATGAAACCCAAAACTTCCTGTAATACCAAATTTTCTAGCATCAGGATAGTTGACCTCGTCTAGGTAATTTCCCCTAAAATTAAAATCGATTCTAAAAATTTTAAAAATATTGCCTACGCCAAAACTGTATTCGTAATATGGCTTTTTGTTTGGTGCCAATAGTTGTAAGTTGTTAGGATTGCTAGGGACATTGCTCAAATCTATATTTTCTTGCGAAACATCTCCAATAACAGCTCGAAAACTTACGATTTCTCGAAGATTTAATTTTCTTAAAAACGGAATTCTGGAAAAGAAGCGACCGTTAAAATTATGCTCTAAATGCACCGATACATAGGTATCAGACACGAACTCATAAAAATCTAACTGCGAAAACGTATTATAAATTGAGAAATATGTTTGATTTCCAGGGATAACACTTAACAAGCCAAGCGGCACCTCACCAAAAGTTTCACCAGCTTCAACCGTTGTTGTTAGTCTGCCAAAACCGCCTACTTGCATGGGCTGTATATAAGACATTTGTAGTTTGGTATAATTAAAATCACTATTAAAAATACTTTTATCACCACGACTTATCTGCGCAAAAACACGAGCAAAATCGTCGTTGGCTTCTCTTCTTTCCACACCAAAACCCGTCATTTTCCGCTTTGGAAAATAAGACATGGAGAATGTAGTTTCGTATTGCTCTATACTAGACTCTATCCCATTTGGCGTATTATAATCTAAACTAAAGGTTGGTGATGCCGATTCTAAGGTTCGATAGTTTCCGCCCAACCTAAAAATCACATTGCGTAAAGGCTCTAATTCAACAGCAAAACTTGTTAAATTTATAGTCGTTAATTTGTCGTTCGCACCTGTACCAACAACCGCAGATGATGCAAAACTACGCCCTAAAACATCGGTACTTGTGGTTAAACTAGCGCCAATTTGTTCGACGTCTCTCCGGTTTCCGCCAGAAATAATAAAGCGATTTTTCTTATCGATTAACCATTTCCCTGAGATGCCATATTTGAATTTATCATCATTAAAGCCATAGGCTAAAAAGCCTTCTAAACGCCACAAATCATTTTTACCAAAATAGGTTCGCCCTCCCGTCCGTAATCGCAAGCCTTCTACTTCATTAAAGCCAAAAGTTGAAAAAATAGGACCATAATCCAGCGGCAATTCATTAAACTCTATATACCCGGACGCCAAAATACTTCCTAAATTATAAAGACGTTTAAATTTTTTTACTGTTTTTAAGGTGTCTAACATTTTGTAAACGCCCTTTTCATCTTTATTTAAAGCTTCCAAACGATTTTCTACCCAAAAAGCATCGTCTCTCTCATAAACATCCTGATTGAAATTATAAACTTCTTCTTCGTAGAATTTTTTATTCAAGGCTTTATCGAACTTATAATTATTGTACAATGTAGTCCGTTTGCCATAAACACCTCTTGATTTTTCTTTTTTATTTAAAGCGAAATCAGACATCATATGGTCGCGTTTCACAAGAAAAATTGAATCGTTCAATACTTCAAATTCTTGTTCAATATAAATATCTTTTACCCAGTTTATATTGGCGCTTTTTGATGCTTGGAGTTTAATTTCTTTTATGGCGTACGTAGTGTCTGCTACCCAAAAATCACCTTTAAAAGTAAGTTCGTTTTTACGCCTTGGATAATAAATAATATTGTAACACCATTTACTATCTATAAAAGCACTGTCTTTTAATACATAATTATAGGTGTTTATGCCCGTTCTTGATAAGGGGCTTACAAAACTTTTATCGAAAAATCTTAGGTAATTATCATACACATCATAATCAGAATACAAATCATCCACAAAGTCAATAACAATCTGATTATCACTAAAACCAGAGTTTTTATTTCCTTTTAAAACTTCCTTTTTTTTATTAATTAGGTTATCGCCATACACGGTTGAAACGGCTTCGTTAATAAACATTGGTAAATAGGTTTTACCGGTAACATTCGATGTGTCAACTTCATTAAAAACAAATTCCATACCCCTAAATAATTTACTTTTTATAAGGGCACTGTCTATGGTATTAATATCAAACTCTACTTTTTCATATTTATCATATTCGTATTGCTTGAAATGCTTTAACCCATTCTTGCGTTTATGCTCCCAAATTTTACGAAGTAAATCAATCGCCGGATTGTTTTTTTTAGATTGCTTTCCTGCAACAATAAATACCTGATTTAACTGTGACGCTTCTTCATTTAGAATAAACTTTAAGTCGTAATTTACTTTTTTTGTTAACGGAATATCTAAGGTTTCATAACCTAAAAATGATACAATTAAAGCAGTCCACGTATCTCCAGATTCCATATAAAACTTTCCGTTTTCATCGGTAATGGTGCCTTGGGTAGAGCCTTTAAAAATAACGTTACAGAATGGAATGGGCTGATTATTTTCATCAAACACATAACCGCTTACTTTAGTTTGTGCGAAAATGGAAATAAATCCGAAGAAAAAGAATATAACTAGTAGTCTTGCGTTCATATTAAAAAAAAACTTCATCAACAATCTTGCTAATGAAGTTTATATAACGAAAAGTTTGTTGTTTTATTTATTTATACAATACTTTTTTTACTGCTTTAATAACCTCATCACTATTTGGCAACCATTCGGCTAATAAAACAGGTGAGTAAGGTGCAGGAGTATCTGCAGTATTGATTCTTACGATTGGTGCATCTAAATAATCGAATGCTTCGGCTTGAACGAAATAGGTGATTTCTGTTGAAACATTTCCAAATGGCCAGGCTTCTTCCAATATTACTAATCTGTTTGTCTTCTTTACAGATTTCAAAACAGCTTCTTTATCTAAAGGGCGAACCGTACGTAAATCAATAATTTCACAAGAAATTCCTTCTTTAGCCAATTGATCTGCAGCTTTGTAGGCTTCTTTAATAATTTTACCAAATGAGACAATAGTTACATCGGTACCTTCACGCTTTATATCTGCAACTCCCAACGGAATAACATATTCACCTTCTGGCACTTCACCTTTATCACCATACATTTGCTCACTTTCCATAAAAATAACTGGATCATCATCACGAATTGCCGCTTTTAATAATCCCTTGGCGTCATACACATTTGATGGCACTACCACTTTTAATCCAGGGGTATTAGCAAACCAACTTTCAAATGCCTGTGAGTGGGTCGCTCCTAATTGTCCCGCCGACCCTGTTGGTCCACGAAAAACAATCGGACATTTTAGTTGTCCACCAGACATTTGCCTGATTTTTGCAGCATTATTTATAATTTGATCAATCCCAACAAGAGAAAAGTTAAAGGTCATATATTCCACAATGGGTCTGTTACCTGTCATTGTCGAACCTACTGCAATACCAGCAAAACCAAGTTCTGCAATAGGCGTATCGATCACACGTTTAGGTCCAAATTCGTCTAACATCCCTTTTGATGCTTTGTACGCACCATTATACTCTGCTACTTCTTCACCCATTAAATAAATGCTTTCATCTCTGCGCATCTCTTCGCTCAT
>JBNMNO010000099.1:0-9256 GCA_051275695.1 Mariniflexile sp. | reverse complement strand
GCCTCTCCAATTCCAAACGCTAATGGACCACATGTAAGTGATCCTCGCTCAGGAGAAATATTAGAATCAGATATTAATTGGTATCATAATGTTATGAGCCTTGTAAATGGCTGGTTTTTTGCTCAAACCGCAGCTTCCAACACAAATGCCCAAAATTCTAAGTTTACAGATGAAGTTATGGGCGAATTAATTCAATTTGTTTCCTCTCACGAAGTTGGACACACATTAGGCTTACCTCACAATATGGGAAGCAGTGCTGCATATAAAGTGGAAGACTTACGTAATGCTGAATTCACTAAAAAATACGGTACAGCACCTTCTATAATGGATTATGCTCGTTTTAACTACATTGCACAGCCGGAAGACGAAGGCGTGGCTCTATTTCCGAATATTGGTGTTTACGATAAATATTCAATTAATTGGGGATACAGACCAATATTAGACAAAACAGCTAAAGAAGAAAAAACCTTATTAAATAGTTGGATTATGGAACATGATGGCGATCCTCTATACAGGTTTGGAAGTCAACAAAGAGAGGTTGTAGACCCAAGTTCACAAACTGAAGATCTAGGTGATGATGCGATACTTGCAAGTACTTATGGAATTAAAAACTTAAAGCGCGTTGTACCCAACTTAATAAAATGGACAACAACTGCTGGGGAAAGCTATGAAGATCTTAATACCATGTATGGGCATGTTGTTTCTCAATTTAATCGTTATATGGGTCACGTTTCAAATAATATTGGTGGTGTTTATGAAAATTATAAAACTGCAGATCAAGAAGGTGCCGTATACTCTCCAGTAGACAAAACACATCAAAAAAATTGTTTGTCGTTTATTAATGAGCAATTATTTGAAACACCAAATTGGTTAATTGATACAAACATTTTTAATAAAGTAGAGTATTCGGGATCAGTAGAACGTATAAGAGATATGCAAACACGTACTTTAAACAATATTTTAAATGTTGGGAAAATGGGTCGTATGATTGAAAATGAGACACATAATGGTAATGATGCTTATAAGTTAACTGCTATGATGTACGATTTACGTAATGGCCTTTGGAGCGAATTAAATTCTGGAAAAACAATCGATACGTACCGTCGTAATCTACAAAGAGCTTATATAGAAAGATTAGCTTATTTAATGACTGATGAAGAGAATGCGCCTAACATTTCTGGGAGAAATTCGAGGCCTGCTACTGTAAACGTTAGTCAATCAGACATTAGAGCAGTGGTACGTGCAGAATTGAAAACCTTAAAACGCACTATTACTGTAGGAATTGGGCTAACAGGAAATTCTATGAGTAGAATGCACCTTCAAGATGCCTTAGTACGCATTGAAAACATTTTAGACCCTAAAAGCTAAATAATTTTCAAAAAAAATAAAAAGGATGCTTCAGTTAATTGAGGCATCCTTTTTTATATACACTTTTTAAGCTTTTATAGAAACCTCATCAATTATTTTCGTGATGAGTTTTTATGCATCGTTGAAATGAAAAACTAAAAATATTTGGATAGTTTTTCTGGTTTAAATAATACAATGCCATACTAACCGCGACATAAGCAATGAGAATAACTATAACAAGGGGCAACCAATAAGACATAGTTAAGAGAGCGGTTAGAATACTATTAGACAATAAATCGTCTAATTATTTAAAACCTCGCAGTAATCAACCACGAGGTTTACGGTTAAGTAACTAACCAATCATCAAAACAAATCCTTTGATAATTCTAAATTTCATTCGTTTTTAAATACTCTATTTTTCTTCATCGCTGTTTCTATCGATATATTGTACGTCTCTAATGTTTTTTTGAACAGCTACTGAGGCAAATAGGCTTAAAGTAAATGCCATGCCATAAAACCCCTTTTCACTTAAAAATAAATCGGCGTTCCAAAGTCCAATAATTAGTAATACAATAGACGCTATGGTTGTAAACCAACTAATGCTATAATAAATATCTGTAATTGGAATGTTTTCTAATTTATCTCTTACTGCTTTTTGCAAAGAAATTACAGAAAACAATCCGAAAAGAAGTATAGTAAAATAATACCCTTTTTCATTAAGTTCCATGTCTGCGTTCCATAAACCAATACAATAGGATGTCATTCCAATTAATAAGGCAGACCATGACGCTCCTATAAAAGCTCCTGTTGGTTTTTGGTCAAAAACTTTAATTTCTTTCTTAATTTTCTTCTCCTTTAAATTCTCATTGTCTGAAACTGTTGTTTGATAATTCATAATTTTTGTTTTAAAGATTATTGGACAAATTTGAGCAATTAATGCAAGTTTCAAAAAACAATATTTTTATAATACTGACGATATATATTACTATTATATCACTTTAATATATCATTTCGTTATATTTATAAAATAAAAACTGACGATTAAATGATTATTATAAATGATATAATTTCAACCTTATCTAATGAAGACCAGGAGCGCTTCATAGTGTATTTAGATAGAAAAAATAGACGTCATGACACTAAAAACATTCAACTCTTCAAACTTTTAGTTAAAAATGAATTAAGCTCTAAAGACATCTGCTTAAAATTATATGGAAGTCAAAAAAAAGATGCGTACCACGCATTAAGAAAGCGTTTAAATCAAAGTATCATTGATTTTATTGCAACTGTTAATTTAGATGAAGAGAAGGCTGTAGATATGCAGATTATTAAGTTCATTCTTGCTTCTAGAACCTTTTTACTTCATAAGCATTATAAAGTAGGCTACAAAATTTTAGATAAAGCCGAAGCTCTAGCGCAAGAGTATTATTTGTTCCCATTACTTAACGAAATATATCATACAAAAATCCAATATGCCTATGCTGAACCATCATTAAATATAGATGATCTCATATTAAAATTTGAAAGCAATCAAAAAAACTATTACCTAGAAGACCAGTTAAATATAGTATATGCCAAGATAAGGCAAGCAATAACCAAGTTGAGTGGTAAAGGTGAATTTATAAGTTTTCAAAAACTTCTAAACAATACTCTCAGAGAATACAACATAAATATAACCGAATACATGTCGTTTAAGTCATTATATCAATTAATGAAAATTGTTAGTATTTCTGCTTTTGCTACTAATGATTATTATAAGATTGAGCCTTTTTTACTCGAAACTTATAAGGTTTTACAAACTCACAAAAACAAAGAAAAACAGTTATATTATCACCTTCAAGTGATATATTTAATCGCATATACCCTTTTTCGAAATAAAAAATTCAATCAGTCATTAGACTTTTTATACATAATGCATGATTTAATGCTTCAGAAGCAACGGAAATTTTATAATCCATTCAAGCTCAAATACAATTTACTTTTAGCACTTAATTTCAATTTTTTAAATCAGCAAGCTAAAGCTATTACAACGCTTGAACCATTTTTAAATATGAAGCATTCAGATTTAGAATCATTGTTAGATATTAATTTAAGTTTAGTTATGATGTATTTTCAAAAAGGCGATTTCAAAAAAGCGAAGCAAATATTTTCAAAATTTTATCACACCGATAAATGGTATATAGACAAAGCCGGAAAAGAATGGATTATAAAAAAGAATTTAATCGAAATTTTATTACATATAGAGCTTGAAAATATTGATTTGGTAGAATCAAGATTATTAAGTTTTAAACGCAATTATTTTAACTTTTTAAAGGAAATCAATCAACAAAGAGCCATTACTTATCTAGGCTTGGTCAATGATTATTACCGGGCTCCAGAAAAAGTGACTTCAATTGAATTTAAAAACAAAGTAGAGGATTCGTTCGAATGGATTGGGGCACAACGAGAAGATATTTTTGTGATGAGTTTCTATGCCTGGTTGAAAGGTAAAATGGAAAACCAAGACTTATATAAAACCACTTTAGACTTAATAAAACAAGTGCAACAAGAATTAACAATTACCTAATTAAATTTTATTTAATTTTGTTCGATGCCACAAAAACTGTTTTTTATTATAATTTGTATTTACAGTCTCCAATTAACAGCACAACAAAAAGACAGTTTATCAATAAAAAACGGTATTGACAACCCCTCACTTTTATCAACACATCATTTCGGCATTTTTAGCGCAAGAATTAATACAAACTTTAAATTTGCACCTCCAAAAAACACGGAACTTTCTTTTAGTACTGCTAGCGGAAATAATTTCCACCCTTTTGTAGAAGCCTATTTCCCTAAAGACCCAGCCATTAGAGAGCAATTTAGCAATATTATTTGGCACGATCGCTCCTTTAATTTTATTGACCAAGAAACAACACCTGCCGATTATATGAATATTGTGGTTGATGCGGTAATAAAAGAGTTTAGAATGAGCATTAATATGCCTTTATCAGAGAAACACGAATTGGGTGTTACCCTGCGGTCTTATTTAATAACCAAAGGGAAAAATCCGTTTTCGTTCTTTACGGGCGATGAAACCTTAGAGTGGTTTCACACCAATATCGCTGGAGGCGAAGACCCATACGGGAGGCGTTATTATGGTTTAAATCAAGTAAATTTTAAATACACAGATAGAGCGGGAAATACCTTAGAACTTAAAAATAATGATTTTTTTATTGGAGGCATTGAATTTAACCATTATTACTACCCAACACTCGAAATTAATAAAACTAAAAATATACATCTTAATTTTGGCAGTCATTTAGGCATTAATACCTCCAAATTCAACTCCAGTTTAGACCTTGGTGTTTCGGTAAATGCTATTAAGAAATACGAGTTTAAAAATAATTACGAACTCAATATTGGTATTGGAATGAATGTACTACGTAAAAACCTTATAGCCTTTAAAGACCATATTGATTTAGGTAACAACCCTTATTTGGCAACCATTGAAAGCGATATTGAAATAGCCAAATACACAAAAAAAGGACATTACAACGCTCTTAGCATAAACTATCAAATTCAATCTAGGTATAACAAATTAGACGAAGCGGATTATTACACGTTACGCGGAAAATGGCAAGAAATAAATGGCGGTTGGCAACATGGTGTTTCCACACTTTATAAAGCCCTGTCTTTTTGGACCTTTATTTACACCTATGGGCATCCCAATTATAAAATATCCCTATACGTTAAAGAAGACTTTCTTGTAAATAACGCACCCGATCTTCAAACCGGCATGAGCCTAAAAATTCCGATTTTAAAATAGCATAAACACTTGGGCGTTACCACAAGGGTCGGGCTTTACACTATATCTTTTTTGCTTTTAATGACAAAAAAGGATGCCGCTGCAATCCCTAACGCAAACCTGTTTTCAAGTTAACTTCTTGTTAAAAGAAACACCCCTTTTAAACCTTTCTAAATATAGAAGGTCCTATTAGAAATTTAACATAAAAGATTTAAGACATGAAAAGACTACTAGTAATTGCAATTGCTTTGATTTCTATTCAAGGTATTGCACAAGAAGCAAGAAAGGAACGTCCAAACAAGCAAGAAAGGGCTCAAAAAATGAACGACCTTACCCCCGAGGAAGCCGCCACACTTCAAACAAAAAAAATGGTTCTCCATTTAGATTTAAATGAAAAACAACAAAAAGATATTTACCAATTAAATGTTGAAAATGCTTCGCAACGTAAAGCAATGATGGAAACTAGAAAAGCGAACAAAGAAAGTGGCTCGATGGAAAAGCCCTCAAAAGAAGAACGTCTAAAAATGATGAATGCCAAGTTAGATCATCAAATTGCAATGAAAGCAAAGATGAAAACCATTTTAAATGCAGAACAGTATTCTAAATGGGAGAAAGCTCAAGAAAAAATGGCACATAGAGAAAAAGGCATGAGAAAAGGTGAAGGTCCAAAACATGGATAAAGAACGCCAAAATAAGAGAAAAATAATTTAGTTAGTTTGTTAATAAAAAGCGCATTTCCTAGGATTTTGCGCTTTCATTTTTATAAGGTTTTTGCAACTTTGCTAACGGCATTAATAGTCGTATCTAAATCATTATACGTTAAAGCGTCTGTAATAAACCAAGTTTCAAAGGCACTTGGAGCAATGTAAATACCTTCGTTAAGCAACCCATGAAAGAATTTTTTAAAGCTTTCATTATTACCATTAGCAGCCGTTTCAAAATCTACAACAGGAGTGGCATCAAAATGCACAGAAATCATAGAACCCACTCTATTAATAGTATGAATTACATGGTTTTCATTTAAAACCTTAGCAATTCCATTGTGTAAATATTCGGTTTTTTCAGCTAAACGTTTAAAAATTTCACTGTCATTATTTAATTCAGTCAACATAGCGAAACCTGCCGCCATGGCCAGTGGGTTCCCACTTAAAGTTCCTGCCTGATACACAGGGCCTAACGGCGCCAAATAATTCATTATTTCATTTCTAGCCGCAAACGCGCCTACTGGCAAGCCACCTCCTATAACTTTTCCAAAGCAAACAATATCCGCATTTACACCATATAATTCTTGAACACCGCCTTTTGCTAAACGAAAACCAGTCATAACCTCATCAAAAACCAAGAGTATATTATGGGCATCACACAAAGTTCTTAAAGCTTGTAAAAACCCCTTATTAGGTGGAATACACCCCATATTACCGGCTACCGGCTCAATAATAACACAAGCTATTTCGTTTTTATTAGCTTCTATTAATTGCCTCACATTTTCAATATCATTATAACGTGCTGACAACGTATCTTTTGCAGTTCCCTGTGTGACACCTGGACTATTTGGCGAGCCAAAAGTAACCGCACCACTACCCGCTTGAATTAAAAACGAATCGCTATGCCCATGATAACAACCCGCAAACTTAATAATTTTATCTTTTTTAGTAAATCCTCTGGCTAAACGTACGGCACTCATACAAGCTTCCGTACCAGAATTCACAAAACGTATTTTGTCTATATTAGGTACCATAGAAATTGCTAATTCTGCAATTTTAGTTTCAATTTCGGTTGGCATTCCAAACGAGGTTCCTTTTTTAGCCTTTTCAATAACTGCATCTACAACAGGCTTATAAGCATGACCTAATATCATGGGTCCCCAGGAATTTATGTAATCAATTAATTTATTCCCATCTTCATCATATAAATAAGCACCTTTAGCTTCTTTTACAAAAATCGGGGTTCCTCCAACTGCTTTAAAAGCTCTAACTGGCGAATTTACACCCCCAGGAATAACCATTTCTGCTTGTTCAAATAAGATACTACTTCTATTATAATTCATAAACTTTACTGATTTTTAATTTGAAGTTCTTGTCCAATACTTAGTGTTGTATCGCTTAACCCGTTTAATTTCTGCAATTCAACTACTGTAACGTTATATTTTATTGAAATAGAATATAAGGTATCGCCCTTTTCAACGATGTGTGAGCGATTTACTAGGTCTGTTTTAGATTGGGTTTCTTGATTAGAACTAACTCCTGCTGTATCTTTAGAACTTCTATTTATTCTCAATTTTTGACCTTGGCTTAACGATGTGCCTAATAAACCATTCATTTCTTTAAGATCATTTATAGTCATGTTATATTTTTTTGAAATGGAATACATGGAATCTCCTTTCTCAACACTATAAGTTGCACTGGAATCGATGGGTTCTTCAAATTTCAGATAAGCATCACCAAGAACTTCTTCGTCAAACTTGTGCAATCCATATCTTTCAATTAAAACAATCAATTTATCTGGATATTTTTTATCGGTAGCATACCCCGCTTTTTTCAGCTCTTTTGCCCACCCTTTATAATCTTCTTTTTTCAATTTAAACAAACCAGAATAGCGTGGACGTTGTGTCAAAAACAACGAATGGTCTCTATATGAATATTTAGCATCATTATACTTTCTGAAACATTCTTGTGAAGCATCATCGTCATGAAAAATTCTATCTCCTGTCCATTCATGACACTTAATCCCAAAATGGTTATTGGCCTCAACCGAAAGTCTTCCTTTTCCAGAATTCGATTCCAAAATTCCCTGGGCTATCGTGATACTTGCAGGAATACCATATAATCTCATTTCTTCTTGTGCAATAGGTTTAAAAGCACTAATATAATCTTCTGTTGAAGAAATTTTAATGGCAACACCATTTATCACTTCCTCCACTGGGCTATCAGCCTTAGGAGTCACTTTAGATTCTTTTCCTATTACTACTTGCTCCGTTTTTTGCTTACTTGACCCTTTTTTTCTAGCCACAGCCTTTTTAGAACCACAACTTAAAACCAAACTAGCTAAAAAGCACAATACCACTATTTTCTTCATTTATATCACGCAATTATAGGTAAATTTTTATTTATTAAAACCGCATTCATCCCAGTAATTCCTTGTAAACCTCCCGTATGAATTGCTAATATTTTTGTTCCTTTTGGGAAATATCCTTTTTCAATTAAATCGAAAACACCAAACATCATTTTACCAGTATAAACGGGGTCTAAAGGCATGTTATTCTCTTTGTTAAATTGATTAATAAACGCTACTAATTCAGTGTTTATTTTTGCATACCCACCAAAATGATAATCGGTAATTAACTTCCAATTATTTTTTGTTACAAATTTACTAATATCCTGTTGTGAAAAATCACCTTTTAACGCAGGAAATCCTAAAACTTGTTGACTAGGTTTTGAACAATTTATAAGTCCGGCAATAGTGCCTCCTGTTCCAATAGCACAACATATATAATCGAAAGTTTTATCGTCTTCGTTCAAAATTTCTTCGCAACCTTTAATAGCTAAAGCATTAGTGCCGCCTTCTGGAATTAAATAAAAATCTCCAAACTCCATATTCAATTTTTCAATAAAAGAAGTTGCCGTTTTATCCCTATAGGCTTCTCTCGAAACAAACTTGAATTCCATTCCACATTGTTTCGCAAAACTTAAAGTAGCATTCGTGTTTACAGAATCTTTCAGTTCATCGCCTCTAATAATACCAATGGTTTTAAATCCCAAATTTTGACCTGCCGAAGCCACGGCAGCAATATGATTTGAATAGGCCCCACCAAAAGTAAGTAATGTTTTAAACCCTAATTTTTCAGCTTCAAGTAGATTATACTTGAGCTTTCTATATTTATTACCTGACACAAAAGGATGAATTTTATCTTCACGCTTCACATATAAGTCTACACCCCTACTTTTAGGCAAACTTATCTGTTGATTTATGCTATGCTCCAGGTTAAAAATCATTGGGCACTAAGATACTTTAAAAAACTCCAAAATTTTCGTTGTTTTAAATAATCTAGATACATTTCGTTTGCATAAGCTTCACGTTCAAACGAAATATTTCTATAAGCCAAATGCCATTTTTTATATTGAA
>JBNMNO010000098.1:0-9259 GCA_051275695.1 Mariniflexile sp. | reverse complement strand
TGTAACAATTTGCCATTTAAAACTTGCCATAAGGAGAGTCATTGCAAAAAACCAGAAAAATAATTGCGTACAATAAAATAAGGCTAATAAAATTTTATGGTTTAGTTTATAATGCTGGGCCGTAGAAATATGGCGTCTTTTTTGTGTAATCCAATCGTTAAAAGATGTTTTTGGTATAGATTCAGTGAAGCTGTTCTCAGAATAACAAATAGTAGTATTACTACTAGTTGCCACTTGATTTATAAATAAATCGTCATCACCAGAATGAATTTTTATATGATTAATAAAGCCATTAGCATTAAAAAACTCTTTTCTGGCGTAAGCTAAATTTCTGCCAACACCCATATAAGGGATGCCCGCTTGGGCAAATGAAAAATATTGAACAGCAGTAACTAAGGTTTCATAGCGTAGGAGTTTGTTTAAAAATGATTTTTTAACTTTTGAATAGGCACCATAACCTAAGACAATGCTATTTTCCTTATTAAAATGGGCACACATGTCGTGTATCCAGTATTTTGAAACGGGTTTACAATCGGCATCTGTAAATAGCAAATAATCATTTTTAGAGGCTTTAATACCAAGCGTTAACGCATATTTTTTGTTGCCCCAAAAAGCTTCAATATTTTTAACATCAACAATTTTAATGTTTTCGTTATTGCTCGCAAAGTTTTTCATGACCTCAAGAGTATCATCATTAGAAGCATCATTAATTAAAACAATTTCAAAATCCGAATAGCTTTGAGAAATAATGGATGGTAAAAACCTTTGTAAATTTTCTGCTTCATTTTTTGCACAGATAATAACTGAAACTGCTATTTTTTTAGCTCTTTCTTTTTTTTGTTTTATAAATGCAAACTTTGAGAAGAAAAATAAATAATACACAACTTGAATAAAAACTACAACTATAAAGCCATAGAAAACAAAATCAAGAAAACTCATAATGTATTAAGAATGTTGAGGTTCGTTGCAATCACTAAATTGGTTTGGAGTTTTTCCGCAAAAACCACAGGATTCACCATTTTTATTAAGCATAGGATTTTGGCTAGCACAAGTTCCAGAAAACTTGCCGTCTTTTTTAGCCCAAATTTTTATGGCAATTCCTGCTACACCTAATCCTAATAAAGTGATTGTTATTAAAAGAAGTTTCATTTGTTTTTATTATTTGCTGCAAAGATAAAGCATTTAACTATTATTTTGAAAAAGTTTATATAACAGTAGTTGTTGGTGCCCAATCTGTTTTTTTTTGTCTAATTATGAAATATTTTACTACATTTAAATATCTAACCTTAAAAAATCATTTTTTATGAAAAAATTATTTGCAGAATTTTTTGGAACATTTTGGCTCGTTTTTGGGGGCTGTGGAAGTGCTGTTTTTGCAGCTGGTTTTCCTGATTTAGGAATCGGTTTTGCGGGCGTAGCCTTAGCGTTTGGTCTTACCGTTTTAACCATGGCGTTTGCTGTCGGGCATATTTCGGGTGGACATTTTAATCCAGCGGTATCCTTAGGCTTATGGGCAGGAGGGAAGTTTTAAAGCTAAAGATTTAGTTGGCTATATTGCAGCTCAATTAGTTGGGGCCATTGCAGCTGCTGGAGCTTTATATTTAATTATATCTGGAAAATCAGATTTTGTAGATATTGGTGGTTTTGCTGCTAATGGTTATGGTGATTTATCTCCTGGTGGTTACTCAATGACTTCTGCATTGATAGCTGAGTTTTTACTAACGGCATTTTTCTTATTAATAATTTTGGGTAGTACAAATGTGCGAGCCCCTAAAGGATTTGCGCCTATTGCTATTGGATTAGGTTTAACATTAATACATTTAATTAGTATCCCTATAACAAATACCTCGGTTAATCCTGCGCGTTCTACTAGTCAAGCATTGTTCGCTGGAGGCGAATTTACTGCACAACTTTGGTTGTTCTGGGTAGCGCCTATAGCTGGAGCTCTAGTTGCTGGTTTTATTCATAAGGCATTATTTGATAAGGAATAAATAAATTAACCTATTAAAAAGCCTCTTTATCAAAAGATAAAGAGGCTTTTTTGTTGTTGGAATTTTGGTATTAATCAGTGTTATTGTAAATCAATTTCTGCTACCATATTATCTAAAGAAGCACGAGTATTACCGCCTTTAGGTTCTATAGTAATATTTAATGCTAGTGCATTTTCGGTATATGGTATCGCCCTAAGTTGTCTGTCAGATTCATTTAAAATACCTAAACTCACCATTTTACCTTGCAATTCTGCCCATATTTGGTAACATTGTTCTTCAGGTAGTTTTGGTAAAGAAACCACATCTATCATTGATGTTTTTTCTTTAGGGTTTATATAGGCAACTGTTTTTAAATTTTTAGCAAGGTTGTTACCTTTCATGATGTATTTGTACGTGTTGGGGTCATTAAGCTCCATAAACTGGTTCATAATGTTGTCTAATTTTTTATTATTAGCCTCAATATCACTCCGTAAATCAAAAATTTCATCAACAACTACCTGGTTTTCTTCTGCTAATTTTCCATTTTTTAAGTGTAAGAAATAGGAGTTTCCTGCAAATATTAATGCAGCGACACTGGCAGCAACACTAAATTTGTACCATATTTTCAGTCTCGCTGTTGTGGTTATTTTTACAACAGGAGCATCATCAAGCTCCTCTAAAATAGTATTTATGATGGTTTTAGGAGCTTCAATAGCATTACTTTTTGCAACTATTTCTAAGTTATATTGTAACGTATTGTATGAATTCTGTACTTCTGGATATTTTGAAATATAAGACTCAACCATTTCTGTTTCAATAGAAGAAGTTTCACCCAATAGATATTTTTCTAGTAGGCCAGAATTTAAAAAAGTAGTTATTTTCGCATTCATGACTGTTTTAATTAAGGATTATAAATTTTTTTCAATTCTCGCAATCCAATTTTTAATCTCGATTTTATAGTACCCAGTGGAATATCGAGTTCTTCACTGGCTTCTTGTTGGGTCATGCCCTCAAAAAAGAGTGCATTAATTACTATTTGATATTTCTCATCCAGACTATTCAAGTGTTTTTGTATATCTATAACATCTTGATTTAATTCGCCAGCCGATATTTTATATACGTTAGATTTATCTAGTTGGATTTCGTTACCACCTTTGTTCTTTAAAGATCTAATTTTATCTATAGCCGTGTTATATGCAATTCTGTATAACCAAGTAAATAATTTTGCTTTACTAGAATCGTATTTTTTTGAGTACCTCCATATTTTTATAAAGCTTTCTTGAAGAACATCCTGAGCCGTATCATCGTCAGTTATAATTTTTTTTATAACTCCATATAAGGCATCAGCATAGTTTTCATAAAGTAGGGTTATAGCTTTTTTGTCACCACGTTCCAACAAGCCAACTATTTCCTTTTCTATAGATGATATCAAAATAAATGAGATTTAAAAGTGAAAAACTTTAATTTAAAATAAATTCAAAGTTAGAAATTTCTTTGATATTATAAGATGTTTACTTCAGCTTCTATAGAAATATCAAAAAGTTGTTTGATGGTTTTCTGAATTAACTGCGAAAGACTTAAAATATCATTACCATTGGCATTACCATAATTAACAAGCACTAAGGCTTGATTTTTATGAACACCATAGTTGCCAAAGCGTTTGCCTTTAAAACCTGCTTTTTCAATAAGCCAACCTGCAGGAATTTTTACTTCATTGTCTGAAACCGCATAACTCGGCATGTCTTCAAAATTTTGAAGGAGATTATTATAGTGAGTTTTAGAAACTAAGGGGTTTTTGAAGAAACTACCACTATTGCCAATAACTTTAGGATTTGGTAATTTGCTTTCGCGTATAGAAATTACTGCTCTAGAAATATCTTGAATCGTGGGATTTGTGATTTGCATTACTCCAAGTTCTGAAGTGATAGTGCCGTAATTTATATGAAGTGTATGATTCTGTTTTGAAAGTTTGAAGGTAACACTGGTAATTATGTATTTTCCTTTGGCTTCACTTTTAAAGACTGAATTTCTATAGTCAAAATGGCATTCTGGTTTTTTAAAAGTTTCTAAATTTTGTTTTTCAATTGAAATGGTCTCGCACGATTCAAAAACATCTTTAAGTTCTACTCCATAAGCGCCAATATTTTGAATAGGCGCCGTACCAACATTTCCCGGAATTAGTGCTAAGTTTTCAACACCACCAAAATCATTATTAATACACCAAACTACAAACTCGTGCCAGTTTTCGCCAGCATTTGCTTTAACAAACACAAAATCATCATTTTGAGAAACAATCTCTATTCCTTTTAAATTGATATGAATAACGAGTCCGTCAAAATTTTTGGTGAGTAACATATTACTGCCACCACCTAAAATAAGTTTGTTTGGGTATTCTTTTAAAGAAAGAATTTGTTTTAATTCTTCAATGGTTGAAACTGAAACAAAATAGTTGGCGTTAACATCAATACCAAAGGTATTAAATGGTTTTAATGAAATGTTTTGTTCTATTTTCACTACGTATATTGTTTTTTAACGAGGTTTTGCGTTAGGGATTGTAGCGAAAATCCTTTTTTGAGGTACGAAAAAAAGATTGTAACGTAAAGCCCGACCCTTGTGGTAACGCCCTTAAAAATAGTTAATTTTTACAATTTTTTAGTTTTTAGCACTAGTCTTTATAAACTTTAAGCGCTTCTTTTAAAATATTTACGGCTTTTATCAAGCTTTCTTTGTTAAGCACATAAGCAATTCGAATTTGGTTTAAACCTAAACCTGGTGTAGAATAAAATCCACCAGCAGGAGCAACCATAACGGTTTCGCCATTAAGTTCAAAATCTTCTAAAAGCCATTGGGCAAAATCATCACAGTTTTTTATTGGCAATTCTACAATACAATAAAAAGCACCTTTAGGTTTTGCAACTTTTATGCCTTCAATTTTTTGTAATTCACTTATTAACGTGTCGCGTCTTTCAACATATTCAGTAATTACGTCGTCAAAATAACTTTGTGGTGTGTCCAGAGCAGCTTCACTGGCAATTTGAGCATATGTTGGCGGACTTAAACGTGCTTGAGCAAACTTTAAAACTGTTTGCATTACTGTTTTGTTTTTAGATACTAAACAGCCAACACGTGCGCCACACATGCTGTATCGTTTTGATACAGAATCAATAACTACGGCATGTTCATCTAAACCTTCGACTTGCATAATAGAGAAATGTGAGTTTCCGTCGTAAACAAATTCGCGATACACTTCATCTGCCACTAAAAATAAATCATGTTTAACGGCTAAAGCAGCCAGTTTTTCTATTTCTTCTTTAGAATATAAAGACCCTGTTGGATTTCCAGGATTACATATTAAAATGGCTTTGGTTTTTGGCGTGATAAGTTTTTCGAAAGTTTCAATAGGAGGCAATCCAAAATTGTTATCAATAGTACACACAGCAGGAACAACATTAACACCAGAAGCAATTGAAAAAGCAATATAATTTGCGTAAAAAGGTTCGGAAATTATAACTTCATCACCTGGATCCATTATGCTGCTAAATAAGAAAAGCAAAGCTTCACTAGCGCCCATTGTTACTATTATATCTTTATATGAAACCTTTATATCAAACTTATTATAATACGCAGCTAGTTTTTTTCTATAAGTATCAGAGCCTTCAGACCTTGAATAAGACAGTATTTCTACATCATTGTTTTTTACAGCATTTAAGGCGACTTCTGGGGTTTTTATATCCGGTTGCCCAATGTTTAAATAGTATATAAATTTTCCATCCTTAACAGCTTGTTCTGCATAAGGGACTAGTTTCCTTATAGGTGATTCAGGCATTAATAGCCCTTTTCTTGATATAGTTGGCATTCATTAAAATTTATAAGGCGCAAAGTTGAGGAAATTATCTTAAAGTTTTTTTAAAAAACAGACTAAAATAATCATGTTTTAATAAAGATTCGTAAATTAATGGAATGTAAAGTCTTGTTATAGTTTATGAAGAGATTTGTGTTTTTTACAATGTTTATTTTTTTATTGGGCAACCTCGGTTTTTCTCAAGGAACATTTGTGGTTCAAAATAAGCGCCAAACAAGTAAGATTAAATTTAAGCTTATAAATAACTTAGTAATTGTCCCCGTTGAAATTAATGGTGTGGTCTTGTCATTTTTGTTAGATACTGGTGTAAGTAAACCTATTATATTTAATTTTTTAAATTTATCGGATACTTTAAAGATTAAGGATACAGAAACCATTTTTTTGAGAGGCTTAGGTGAAGGCGAATCCATTAAAGCTTTAAGGTCTAAAAACAATATTTTTAAAATTGGGAATGCTCTTAAATTAAACCAAGATTTATATGCAGTATACGATAATAAATTAAATTTAGCTCCAAGGTTAGGGGTGCCAGTACATGGTATTATTGGTTATGATTTGTTTAAAGATTTGGTGGTTGAAATAAATTATTCAGGAAAATATTTAAAATTAACGAATCCCAAAAAGTATCAATATAAAAAATGCAAGAAGTGTACAATATTAAATTTAGAATTTTATAACAACAAACCTTATATAAATGCTGAAATTAGGGTGAATGAAAAAAATATTCCAATAAAATTGTTGATCGATTCTGGCGGAAGCGATGCCTTATGGTTATTTGAAGATGATTCACTTGGTATAAAATCTAAACCTGCATTTTTTTATGATTTTCTTGGCTATGGGTTAAGCGGCAGTGTTTACGGAAAGCGATCTGTTATAGATGCATTTTTAATAAATAGTTTTGTTCTTGAAAATGCAAATGTAGCCTATCCGGACGATTCTTATATGTCATCTGCAAAACATTTTAAAGACAGAAATGGCACTTTAGCAGGTAATATTTTAAAACGATTTAATATGATTGTAAATTATCAAAAGGCTACTATAACGCTTAAAAGAAATTCATATTTTAATGAAAAATTCAGTTATAATAGAAGTGGCATTGAACTTGCTCATGATGGCGTAAGGCTCGTAAGAGAAAAGGATAACAAAATTTTAAATGAAAAATCAGGTTTAACACAAAATGAAGAGGACTTAAATAGAAATAGGATTGTTTTAGATACCCATTTTAAATTATCGCTAAAACCGGCATATTCTATAGTTGAGTTAAGAAAAGATTCCCCAGCTTTTAACGCCGGATTAATGATTAATGATGTTGTTTTGTCGATCAATGGAAAACCAGCACATGAATTTTCATTACAGCAAATTATCCATATGTTTTATGGTGATGATGGTAATCGTATAAAATTGAAAGTAGATAGAAATGGAAAAGATTTAACTTTTAATTTTATTTTAAAATCGCCTTTAAAATAAAAAAAAACCTAAGCATGTTTTTTGTGCTTAGGTTTTTTACTTAAAAACAGGTTAAATTTTTATTTTTCAACAACACTTTTTTGTGTCTTTTCAAGAACATTTTTACTGTTTGAATCTATAACTTCGCCTTTAATTTTCAAAGCTACGGTAGGGGTCTCGGCATTAGAAATTACAGTAATTGTTTTTCTAATGGGGTTTACTCTATTAGTGTCGTATTTTACTTCAATTTGTCCAGTTTTTCCAGGTGAAATAGGGCCATCTGGTTTTTTAGGAATAGTACAACCACAACTAGAAGTAACATTAGAAATTATAAGGGGAGCATCACCTGTGTTCGTGAATTCAAAAACACGTACACCATTCGAACCTTTTTCAATAGTTCCGTAATCAATCGTGTCTGATTTAAACTCGATTTTAGCGCCTTTATCTTGAGCATTAATGGATAGACTTGCTAATCCGATAAATAAAATTGTAATTAATTTTTTCATGTTTTCAAGGTTTTATTTTTTATTATTCCAGACTTCATCAATTATTTAATGCCTTTAAATCACTTAATAACAGCATTATTTTTAATAAAATTCATGTCAAACATACTTATCTTTTCTATAAACAACAAAAATAATAGATGAATGACATGTTTATTAATTCATAATCCTATTTAAATGCATCTATTGCTTTTTATTGTTTTATTAAAAATATGTTAATATATCACTTAATCATAGTTGTCATAACTTTCATAGAAAAAGAAATATAAGTACTTTTGCGAATCATTGTTCAAAAACTATTCCAAAGTATGCAAATACCGTCAAAATATGATGCAAGTCAGGTAGAAAGTAAGTGGTATGACTACTGGATGAAACACAATTATTTTCATTCAATACCAGACGAAAGAGAACCATATACTATTGTTATACCACCGCCAAACGTAACTGGAGTGCTACATATGGGGCATATGTTGAATAATACCATTCAAGATGTTTTAATTCGCCGTGCCCGTTTACAAGGTAAAAATGCCTGTTGGGTGCCTGGTACAGACCATGCTTCTATTGCGACTGAAGCGAAGGTTGTTGCAAAACTTAAGGAACAGGGAATTGATAAAAACGATTTATCTCGCGAAGAATTTTTAAAACATGCTTGGGATTGGACGCACGAATATGGTGGTGTTATATTAGAACAACTAAAAAAACTAGGATGTTCTTGTGATTGGGATAGAACAAAGTTCACCATGGATGACGACATGAGTGAAGCTGTAATCAAGGTATTTGTTGATTTGTATAATAAAGGCCTAATATATAGAGGATACCGTATGGTAAACTGGGATCCTGAAGCTAAAACAACACTGTCGGATGAAGAAGTTATATACGAAGAACGCCAAGGCAATTTATATTACTTAAATTATAAAATTGAAGGAAGTAACGATACATTAACCATAGCAACTACGCGACCTGAAACTATTTTTGGTGATACCGCTATTTGTATCAACCCTAACGATGCGCGTTTTGCTCATTTAAAAGGTAAAAAGGCGATTGTTCCTATTTGTAACCGTGTTATTCCTGTTATTGAAGATGATTATGTAGATGTGGAATTTGGTACAGGATGTTTAAAAGTGACACCTGCACATGATGAAAACGATAAGAATTTAGGTGATAAACATAATCTGGAAGTTATAGATATTTTTAATGAAGATGCCAGTTTAAACAGTTTCGGGTTGCATTATCAAGGCAAAGACCGATTTGTTGTTAGGAAGGAAATTGTTAAAGAACTTGAAGCAAACGGTGTTTTGGTTAAAACCGAAAATCATATTAATAAAGTAGGAACTTCTGAGCGTACAAAGGCAGTTATTGAACCTCGACTTTCAGATCAATGGTTTTTAAAAATGACAGATTTGGCAAAACCTGCTATTAAAGCGGTTTTAGGCGAAGATGCTGACATTAAATTATTTCCAAAGAAATTTGAAAACACCTAC
>JBNMNO010000097.1:0-9296 GCA_051275695.1 Mariniflexile sp. | reverse complement strand
AAGCTCACCATGACGAAGCCTGTCGGTTGGCGTCCAAGTGGTTAAATAAATGATCGACTAAGCATGTAGTACCAAGGATGTAGGCTTTTCGGACGGGGGTTCGATTCCCCCCCGCTCCACCAAATAATGATATTTTCACTTTAATAAACAATAACTTAGAAACACCGAGTTTTGTTTGTTTTAGTGAGAAAGTCATATATCTCTGAATATTTCAAGTGATACACCAAGGTGTCACAATGCAAAACCACACTTATTTAGTCAAAAATCGTTTCCATACTTATTATTATCGTCATATCACCCCACCTGATGTAAAAAATATATTGCCTCAATCCAAAAATGAGGTTAGATTTTCCTTACAAACCAAAGAATTAAAAACCGCATTATCAAAAGCTCGTTATCATCGAGTGCAATTTGATCTGTTTTTTGAGTTACTCAGGGAAATATATATGGATAAGGAAGTTGTCATTGAATATGACGAAGTAACAATTGCTTGCCAAAAAGAAGCAATTAACTTACAGAAATTCTCACAACAAATAAACTTACTCTTTGAAAAAAGAAATAAAATAAAAAATATTTTTAAAAATTCTTCTGAGTTGAAAGGATATTCATTAAAAAACATTTCATTAAAGAATCATCATGATATAAACCATTTCATTCAAATTGTAGATAAATTAAATGATCCTTCACTTAATAATCACCATGAGTATATTGAATCAATACGCTTTGTGAGTAGGAAAAGTACTCAATACAACCCTGAAATAAATACTTTTGGCAGTAAGTTCGCACAACTTAAAATTGAAAAACTCCCTATTGTGGTCAAACCTTCAATACTAGAACCATTCAAATCAGCTAATGATGTAAAAAATTACGTTAGAAAGGAAAAAGATGATTCTGTTATCGCCATTACCAAACTCATAAGTGAACACGATATAGATGCAGAAGTTGAACAACTCAACACCCATACTGATAATACTCAAACAATCAATTTAACCAATGTTAGTATTGATAATGCTCAAGATATGCAAAATCTATTAGCATTAGTTAATGCAATAAAAAATGATGATTTTTCCTTAGCAACAAAAATGGCAGATAATATTGTACCGTCTCAAATGGTTGCACCTTTAACAATCACAATATCAAAGTTATTTGAGGATTATTTAGCGGAAAAAAAGAAACATTGGGCCCCTAAAACATATAATAGTAATGAAGCTATTTTAAATTTATTTGTGCAAGCAGTTGGTGATTTATATATTGAACAAATAACAGCAGTCCAAGCTAGGCATTGGATTGATGTAATTCAACGAATTCCAGCAAACAGAAATAAATTGCCTGAATTTAGGAATAAAACAGTTGATGAACTTTTAGCTATATCAGAGTCGTATGAAGCCGTTTCAATCAGTACTTCAAAGGATTATTTGCAAGTATCAAAAGCAGCATTTACATGGGGGGTTCAACGAGAACGTTTAAAAATCAACATTTTTCAAAATATGTTGATCACAGCTAAGAATAAAAAAATAACTAAAGAAAGTGAGTTACGAAGACGCTTTACCTTCGATGATTTAAATAACATTTTTTCATTACCACGCTTTACCCAAGGTGATTATGACAGAACTTATTACTGTTGGTTTCCTCTACTCGGTTTATACACAGGTGCTCGTGCCGAAGAATTAGCACAAATGGAATTACAGGACATATATAAAGAAAAAAACATCTGGGTAATGAATATCAATGATAATGGTGATAAAAAACTAAAAACCCCTAATTCACATAGAGTTGTCCCCATACACAAAACGTTAATAAAATTGGGGTTTACTAAGTATGTAGAATTTTTAAAACTATGCTTTGATGATAGTGTTACTTGTAGCAATAAATTGTTTCCAGAGTTAGAAAAGCAACGTGATGGTTATTCAAGAAAACCACGAGATAGATTTATATCTTTCCTAGAGCAGAATAGTTTAAAACAACCAGATCAGGCATTTCATTCATTTAGACATACTTTTGCAGATATGATGAAACAAGATGATATTCCTGAAGTTTATTGTGCTGCACTCCTTGGTCATAAACATTCTAATATTACATACGGTCGCTACGGAAAAGAATTTACACCAGATAAAACTCAAAGAGTGATTAATTTAATTAATCCACTCCCTCCAGAAGTAATAAAAAAAATTAAACCTTTTATATTTCCTGTTGAATTTAATCCGAATACTGCGAGCAGCATATACAACTCAATCACTGATAAAAAGAAAAGCTGGTCTACTGATAAGCATCTAAAAAAACAATTTCCTAAAATATTTACAAGGCTTGATAATACTCATGACAAGTAACGATAATAACCATATTGATGATACTCAGACCCACTCTCCTATTGCATGGGATGGTGATAAATTAAATAGACAAGCTGAAGGTAAATGGCTTTGTGACTATCTTACAAACAAATTTTCAATTGATACTGCAGCTCATAACAAAAATTTTGTTTTAAACATCAATGCCGATTGGGGTTTTGGTAAAACCTATTTTCTAAATAATATAAAATTAGAATTGGAAGAGAGAAACCACCAAGTTGTTTATTTCGATGCATGGAAAAATGATTTTTCAGATAAACCTTTATTAGGTTTTATCGCTGAAATAAACAATGCGCTAGAATCATTCATGTCAGACGAAAGCTCTTTAACTGAAGATGTAAAAGATGGCTTTATAAAGCGATTTAAGAAGCTAAAAGGAGCAGCAGCTCCATTGATGTTGGGTTTTTTAGCAAAGCAATTAGTTGGTTCATCCTATGGTCAAATCCAAGAGTATTTTGATGATGAAGATAATACTGAAACAGAGCAGGAAAAAGTTAGTAAAAGTTCAAATAAAGCTTTAGACGATGTTGCCAAAACAGTTTCATCAATAACAACTAAAGCTGCTGAACTAGCATTAAAAGAACATGTAACAACGAAAGATTCGATAGAAAAATTCAAAATAAATTTAAAAGATTTAGTTGAATATATTAATAAAGAAGCTGATAAGAAATTACCGCTATTTATATTGGTTGATGAGCTAGATAGGTGTAGACCAAATTATGCTATTGAATTATTAGAAACAATAAAGCATCTGTTTGAAGTTGAAGGTGTGTATTTTATTCTAGCTACTGCATCCCACCAGCTAAGTCATTCTATCAATGCTATTTATGGTGAAAAATTTGAATCAAAGAGGTATTTGAATAGGTTTTTTGATCAAGAATATCAACTAATAAAACCAAATAACCATATATATTGCTCTTATTTATTCGATAAAGAAATTAAAGATGCAAGTAAGTTTAGAATAGCTTTACCCACTGATTCATATAGAGCCGCTGGTATTGACTTGAATCTGAATGTCATATTTATTGGCTTAATAGCTCAATATACAAAAGCTGGGCTAAGAGATATTGAACAGGCAATAAAATTACTACAAGCGATTAATTTAACCTATACAAAAAGCTTTAATCTCTTTCTCATTGTCTTTCTTATTTTTTGTAAAATTCGCCACCCTGATATTTACCCCCAAATATGTAATTTATGGGGAAATAAACCTTGGAATGAAGATTTAAAACAAAAAATACAGAATAGTTTCAATTTGGATATAAAATTTAAATATCCAAATAGAGATCAACCCGCCTATCAAAGACCAGATCCAGATAAATTAGATATTTTAGAGCTTATTATAACTATTATAAGTTTGGATGGTCAAAAGTGTCATGAAATTTTGACTACTTACTCAGAATCAGACATAGCTTATTATATAGCTGAGGATTATGTTAACAATAATAACAACCGAGTATTTGATTTTTCTTTCTATCCTACTGTTGTTAATCAAGTAGGACAATTAATGTAAAAAGATTTTATTTTATAGTTAGTAAAGTTTTTCCTCTCTAACTATTATAATTATTGCTTATGTTACTCCTTTAAAGTTAATAAACTTGAAGGAGTAACATGATATTAAAATAGCTAAAAAATTACCTATAAAACCGAAAGTATAATTAGCGTTTAGGCTTTTTATTCATATTCTTGACAGTTTTTGGTGGGACAAACCCTGAGTTATGTGCTATTTCTCGGAAACATTCATTGTTTTTATATTGAAAAATAAAGCCAGATGAATAATCAATTTTTAACTTATGATCATTTACATATCCATGAAATTCATCAACCTCTTGCAATGCTTTAGTAAAGATATACCCCAAAATTAAATATAAAATCACACTGTCAAAATTATCTTTATTTTTAATATACAATTTTCTGAATTTAACTTTTTTCTTTTTCTTTATAAAAGAAAAATATAATCTAATCGCATCATCTAGTGATTTACCAAAACAATATTTTTCATAAAATGCCAAAAAGTCTGGACACTGTTTTATAAAACCCGAAAGTTGTACAACCATTTTATCTGATAAATTATTGCCAAATATTCTTTCTAAATGTTCCTTTTCATAATCAAATCCATTTGCATTAATCATTTCATTTTCCTTTTGTTGAATTCTTTTGTTATTTTATCTTTATCTTTTAGATCAGCTTTTTTCTCAAATATTTGAATTTGCTCTGTCACCTCATCTACAACACTACTATTTATTGAATTTATCGCCAATAACTCAGTAATAGCACGTTCTCTAGTTAATTTACTGCTGGTATTATTTAACAATGAACTGATCCAGTTTGTGGCAGATGTTTTGAATTCAGAGATTCTTTTTTTAAGTTTTATTAATACCCTGATGAGTTCTATTTTTTCTTCTGATAATTCATGACACTTTGCAGTAAGTTCATTTACTTTCTGATGCTGTTCCATCAAAATTTGCTTATTATTTCCAATCTGGCTTTGCTGGTTTTCTAATTTCGTCCTAAAACCAAATAATTTATTATTAAATGCAGCTACTTTTTCCTGTTGTTTTTCAGCAATAAACTTGTCTTTTATCAGATGCTTTTTCTTTGTTTCAATTGCTGAAATACCTCTTCTAAACCCAATATTTTTAAAATTTAAAAAGCAAAGATCCTGAAAAATACTCATATCAGATCTTCGTAGTTTTCTCAGAGGAGAGGTTTTATTTTTGAAATCATAGTTATAAAAGATCAAATGTGCATGAGGATTTCGTTTTAGTTTCTGTGTTTTAGGGTCTATTAATCCCTCATCCAAATGAAATTTGAAATTAACTGGATGTAGAGAAAACTCAACTGATATATCTTTCATCAATTGATTAATACTTGTGGTGAGTAATGTCTTTAACTCATCCTGAGTATACTCATTTTCTAATTGCTCAAATCTATCCAAAGAAAGTTCTAATACTGCATCAATATAAGTATTAGCATTTTTCTGTGGAGATCGACCCAGTACCTCTTTGTGCTTTTTATACAATGATTGATATTTATCATAAGTATTTAGTGAACCACCAAAATTTTGATGGGATAAATGTTCAAACGTATTTTTATTTTTTTTAAATGATCTGTGGATATGACCAGACAAACCTTTAGCTGCACTGTGCTTGTAAGGTATTAAATGGATAGATGCAAAGCCGTTTTTAATCTCTGGCATGTTTCACCTCAGAAATTAAAAAGACCTTTATATGGGTTGTTATATTGTGTTTTAAGTAAATATTCATAGTAAATCTCCATTAATACAGATTTACCATGAGATAAATTAAATGCAAATATTGACCATAAAATCAGAACTCGCAGGAACTGCGCTATAGCCCACTAAGCACAACGAGTTGTGCATGGGCTATGCTAGGCAGGTGATTTTTAGATAAATCAAAAAAGAAGATAATAGATAGTGAATATATTGAAGAAAGGCAAATTAAACAGAAAACAATATATTCTCAACCCACACTTCGGTTCAATTCCCTACCGAGGAGTCGAACCCCCGTCCAGATTTTTAATAAAAAAACTAAAAAACAATTACATCTATTAATCAATACCATAACAAAATTAAATATATAATAATACAATTTTACCTTTAAAAACAGTGAGCTAGGGCAAAATAAACATTGTATTTTAAATTTAAAAACAGTACCTTATTTGCAGAGTTACTAATAAAGGAGTACTTAATGAGCGATAAATTCGATCAAAACAAAACAACCAGTAAAACAGTTTCACAAACCAAAACATCAACAGTAATTAATGATGATGGTGTAATATTATCAACACAAAGTGATAAGATTTTTAAATTTGTGAAAGACTCAGAACCTTCGTACATAAAATTTTATTTACAAGACACAGCTAAATTTAATGATTTAAGCAAAGGGGCATTTAAGCTACTTAGAGAGTTATTTAAGTATATTGGCTATAACCATAATAGAATTTATTTAAATTCCACTATCAGACAAAGCATTGCAGATGAATTAAATATTAAGGAACAAACACTCAATAATGGGTTAAATGAACTTAAAAATCATCAGCTACTGATCCACTTAGATAAAAATGTTTACATGGGAAATACACTCTACTTCGGAAAAGGAGAATGGGCGAAGCTCAAAAAACACAGAAAAAATATTGGCATTGAAGTTAAAAAATTAATTGTTAATGGTGAAATAACAGAAGTAACAAATTTTAACTTTGATAAATGCACTAACGAAAAGATCAGTGTAGATGAAATACCTCCTTATCATTCCACACGTATAAACAAGCCATTAACGAAAAAGCAAAAAACAAAGCTACAAAAGTTTTTAAGTATATTTAAACGAGATAAATAACGGAGATATTCCGTGACTTATAAATATTAAGATAGGAACACCAGCAAAAAAGGCTTATTTCATGCGGTTTTTTAAAGGTCTAGTATCATCAAAACAAGTTATGAGTATCATCAACATGAAAATACTTATAACTTGTTTTTATTAATTACGTGTCTAAATAGAAAATATCATTACCTTTGTAGAATTAATAAAGTTGGTTGTTATTTTAACTATGTTAAAGTTATAAAAACAAATAGATCACGATACTTATTTATAGAGAGTAAAAAATAGTGAAAATTGAGAATATACAGGGAATTATTCCTTTTACAGATAAAAAGATTAACATAGATTTAAATGGAAAAAATCTAATAATCACAGGAAAAAATGGTTGCGGTAAAACGCAATTACTAGAATCAATATTTGAAGTATTACTAAAGTCACCTACTTTAGTCGCTCAAAAAAATAATATGTTAACAACGAATGAAAGAAATAAAGCAAATTATTTAAAAAATATTGAAGCACATAAAAGTAACATTACTAATATTACTAATGCATTAACAAAACAAGAACATAGTTTGGTCAATAATATAAATAATCTATCTGAACCAAAAATAACTCAACTAAATCAACAGATTTTAAATTATAAACAAAATATTGAACAACAAAATCAAGCAATAGTTCAAAGTAATCAGGCAATAAAAACACAAGAAGAAAACCTGATTACTCAATTACTAAGTTTAAGTTCTCACAAGGAAGTTGTTAAAAACACAACAACAAAAGAAACTATCGTTTCATATAAAGAAAGTGAAGATGTAATTACTTTATTCATGTTTTTTGATGCTTCAAGACAATCTGGATTTCAAGCAGTTGATAATATTACTTCACTTGAACAAGAAACAAATAATATTAAACAACAAGCTGCTCAATTACAGCGTCAACGCGGAAAAAATAGTAACGCAGGTTCTTTTATCGAGAAATATTTAGCTAACTGGGAAATCAAAAGTGCTTTAAGAGAAAGAAGAAAAGACTTTTCAGTCACTGAAGCTTTAGAAGCATGGAAAGAGAAGTTTGTAAGACAGTTAAAAGTTTTATTGGATAATGATTCAACAGACATAAATTTTGACGATGAAACCCTAAATTATAGTATTTCTCAAAATCATAAAATGGATTTCTCTTTTAGAGATTTATCCGCAGGCTATTCTTCAATACTAAAAGTTTTTACAGAATTACTAATGACTGTAGAGGTGTCCGAATTCACTCCTGAGAATATCAATGGCTTTGTGGTAATTGATGAAGTCGATGCTCATTTACATCCCTCATTGCAAAGAAAAGTCCTACCTTTTTTAAGTGAATTATTTCCAAAAATTCAATTTATTGTTTCAACGCATTCGCCATTTGTTATTTCTTCAGAAAGTGATTCTGTAGTTTATGATTTATCAACAACAACGCTAATTGATGATGATCTTACAGCATATAGTACCGATGTTATTTTAGAAGGTATTTTTGATGTACCTAACTATTCTATTTATTTAGAGAGAATTCTAAATAACTTAAATGATAAGGTCTTTGTAGAAGAAAATTTAAGTCTAATTAAAAACTTAATAAGTAAAACGGAACTTTTAGATGATGAATCTCAAGTACAATTAATTGCTGCTTACAGTAAGCATAAAAACTCTTAAACGGAATTTTGTAATATGTTTAATGTAATTAGAACAGTCCCCGCACCTCAATCTATTTTAGATGGCAGAAAAGATTATAATCGTCCCGATATCCTTGATGCATTAAATACAATGTTTCATTCTAAATGTTATATATGTGAGATTCTTCATCCTCTTGCTTTCGCAGTCGAGCATTTTGATGCAACAATTACTAATAAAACAGATTGGGAGAATCTCTATTTTGCTTGCCATAGGTGTAACTCGAATTTAAAAAATGCAAGCTATAACAATTTAATGGATCCTGCTGATCCTAATACGGATGTGTTTAAAGCGATACATCATAAATTCCCGCCAACACCGAATTGTAAAGTTGAAGTTTCGAAAGGTAGTGGTATTCCAAATTCGCAAGGTATTGTTGAAACTGTAGAATTAATTGATCGAGTGTTTAATGATGAATCTACTGGAAATAGAAATATATCACGTACATTTTTACGTAAAAAGTTATTCAAAATATTATCTAAAGTTTATAAAGAAATTTTTATTTGGATTGATGAAGATAGTACTCCACAAAAGGTGAATGATGCTGAACAACAGATAATTCATTACTTACGAGTAGAGCAAGAATTCTCAGCCTTTATAAGGTGGATGATACTTGATGATTTAACATTAAGACCTTGTTTTGAACAACATATAAATGATTAACAAAGTATTAGACACCATAGGTTTTTGTGTCACATATAGGTGACACAACTACCAAAAACAAGTAGAATAACTACTCATTTAACAAGTAGTTACTTGAAATAAGAAAAGATTAAAAGGTGGTAGCACGTTAACCCCGCTCCACCAAAATAAAGACCGTTTTTAGTCCATTAGTTATACCTAGTAACTTTTAGATTTGGCCATAGTCTGGCAACAGACTATGATAAAAATAACCGCTTAATTGCGGTTTTTTTATGTCT
>JBNMNO010000096.1:0-9316 GCA_051275695.1 Mariniflexile sp. | reverse complement strand
AAATTGTTTTCTTTCGCGAAACTGAATACAGATTTAGGGTGGTGATTGTGTTCTAGTACAAACCCCATGTACCAAGAAATTAAGTCGTCTTTGCTGATGTTTTTCTTGCGAGCCATATGTGTTATATTTTGGGTAAAGATACAAATGTTTAATACATTATTCAATTTGTTAAACAACAATTTTTGTAATTTCTTCTGCGTCTTTTTATAGTAGAAAAGAGTACATAAATTAATTCTTTAACATAGCACTTAAAATCTAATAAATGAAACATTTTGGAAAAAAACTTATTATTTTTATTAATATCGATTTCTTTCGTTTTTACTAGTTGTAGTAAAACTGATGATGATTGCATAGCATCCATAATGAACCTAAGGAGAAGAATTTCAAGATTATAACTTAGGTAATATTAAAGATTCAGAAGTATTTGGAACTGTTAAATTTATTGAAAAAAGTGATGTTTCAATAAAGATTAAATTCAAAATTGAAAACACAATTGAAGGAGATGCACATCCAGCACATCTGGTGTTAACACCACGGTAGAAGATGAAGGTATTAATTTATTTTTAGGGACTGTACTTGGTGCAACAGGTAATAGTGCAACTACTTTTAGAACAACTAATTAGGGCACTGCAAGCACATATGCAGCATTACTTGATTTTAATGGGTACATAAATATTCATTTTAAGCGGTATGCAGTTTGTTCCGATAATTGCTAAATGCAGTGTAGATATGAATGAACTAAAGAGTAAAAGAATGAGTTACGAATGAACTGAAAAAAGATGTGGAAGGAGCACATGGTATTGTTGAATTTGCAGAGCGTGATAAGGAAGCTAATTGTTTAACTATCAATTTTTAGGAACTTCTAACCAAGGCCTTCGTTCTGCACAAACTGATGAAAATAATATTGCTATTCATGGAGCTGTTATTGCAAGATTAAAACTAGTACTTGTAGAAACAGATTTTATTCAAAAACAAGTAGCTTCTTTAGTGGGATGCGCTTCAATTAGTTTCACAGAAATCTTAATAAACAATGCCTATGTTCATCTTTCTTTGAGTGCTGACGATTTAGCGACATCTCTTGCACAAGAAAATAATGATTCAAATAGAGGGAATAATGCAGATAGTACAGAATTAAAAGATACAAAGTATTCAATAATGGTGCTTCCGCATATGTTTTAACAGCGAAGGTCTATCTGATGCGAGGAATTCCAATTTTACCATTAAAAGAGGAGGCACCTGCACCTTTAATGAAGATGTTGCTGGCTATCCATTCTTGATATAGTCCGTGGAAGGCGCAAAAACGGCTAATTTATACAATTTAGGAGTTACAAAAAATGGAGCAGTAACAAGAACATTTACCTTTATGGTTCCTGCAAACGCACCAAACACATTGTATTATAATTGTGAGTTCCATGGTTCTATGACAGGAACGCTTTCGATTATTGATTAATTTCAATAATGCAAGAAACAAATTTTTGTAATTGCTCTTAAATTTTAAAAAAGCTAGTAAATCAACTGATTTACTAGCTTTTTTTTGAGCTTAAGTTTAACTTTGTGCAGTAGGCGCTGCCCTTTAATTTTTATGTTTTAGCAATAAATGCAAAATATAGATGGAGTCGGATGTCTCTTCAAAAGGTTTGTTTACCATTTTTTGCATATAGACTTTTTTCAAAATTACTTTCTATGCTTTGTTTTTGCTTTTTTTAATACTTAAATATTTTAAAAGTTTTCTAATAGTAGGAGATGAGATGTAAAAAAGTAAAAATCCACTCATTACTGTTATTAATCCTAAAATAGAAAATATTCTTAGCACTAAATTGTTAAAATCATCCCTTCCTTCATAATCCATTGTATGTGTCATCCATAAAAAATCGAAAATACGCCAATTGCGATGTCTTACGGTTTGAAATTGACCATTATTAACAGATATATATGCTTTTAGCGCTTCATCATTTGAATAAGAAACTACATATGCTGGCAATTTCCCTACATCTTTTCTTTGGCGAAATTCATGATGGCCATTAGTTTCTGTTAATATTTCTATTGATGATACTTCTAGATCATCCCTCATTCTTTTATTAGCAATATATAATGCTTCATCTTGAGTAATTCCATTTTTTGAAACACCTGTTTTAGCATTAAAGATCTTGTTTTCATTTAACCAATAATAGGGCTTGTCTGCAATATTTAACAATTCTAATGAAGTAATATCTTCGTTTGATTGCAATTCAGCTGGGCTAATCAAATTAGTAAATGATGTTTTCAGTATCGTTTCATTAAGAAATTGGTCGCCATGAATTTCATCAATATCAGTCCAACTAAAGTATAAACCACTTATTGTCCACATCAGGAATTGTATACCCAAAAATATGCCCAAATAGCGATGTGCCTTTCTTATTTTTGCTGCTGTATGCCTATTTACCATAATTTTTTTTTTTGTAAATAAAAAAACATAGCGCTGCTTCCTATAAAGTAGCGCTATGTAACTTTTTTAAATTAGTATTCTCCTAGTGTTTGTGCTATTCCTGATGCATTAATTTCTTCAATAGGAATAGGATAAATAGTCTGATAATTATCAGACATAATAGTTATTTTATCTAACGGTATATTTTCGTGGTCTGATGCTACACGAGTAATATCCTTTCCTCTTCTAATATAATCATACACTCCATGGCCTTCAACTGCTAACTCTTTTCTTCTTTCAATAGCAATTTCGTCTACAAGTGCATCTCCTGTTAGAGTAGACAACGTATAGGATGTACTTCTTCGCTGTGTGACATCATATAGAAAGCTTGCTCCATCTCCGTTACTTCTTGCAGCAGCTTCAGCAGCAATTAGAAAAACTTCTGATAAACGAATGACAACAACGTTATGAGACCCTTCTGCAGCAACATCTAAATACTTTGCATAACTTAATTCGTCTGTAGTTTCTCTATCCTCTTGGAAAAATTGACCTCGCGGATCATCTGCAAATTGAGTCAATAATGTTTTAAATGAAAGTGTTGCAAGGATGTCTTCTTGACCTCCGTTGTCATTTGTTAGTTGGGCACTAATAGCGCTACTCCCAGATGTATTGTTTACATGAATTTTATCTATCTCAAAAATTGATTCAGAATTAAAAGCATCTCTTGTAAAGTTAGATATGTTCATTAAACTACCTGTTCCCATTGTTGAGATAACTTTTTGTGCATAGGTAAGTGAATTAGTCCAATCTTCTTGATATAAATAAGTTCTTGCCAATAAGGCCTGTACAGCAGTTTTATTTATAAATCTTGAATTATCGACAGTGTTCAATAAACCTTCAGCGGCTTTATAATCAGAAATTACTTGCGCATATGTATCTGCAACGGTACCTCTTTCAATATTTCCATCTATTAATACATCAATAGCCAATGGTATTCCTTGTGAAGCACCATTATCTTTAATCCATGGATAAGAAAATGTTCTTACCAAATCAAAATGAATCATAGCTCTTAACGCTAATGCTTCTCCTTTTATTCTGCTACGCTCACTATCACTACCATCTGGTACATCATCTATGTTGGCAAGCAATATATTCAGATTATTTAAGGCTTTATAACATGAGTTCCACATTTCATTTGCTCTTCCATTTGCTAAAGCGCTTTCACTATATTCATATTCTATCTTTAGCGGATTTCTTTCATTCAAACTAGGTTTTATAGCTCTAAAATCTGTTCCTTTTACGGCGGCACGTAAATAAAGCGATGCGCCTAAATAACTGGTCTCTGCTATTTCATTATAAACTCCTATTAAAACATCATCTGCCTTTGTTAATGAAGAAAAAACAATTTCTTCATTAATTTGATCGTTTGGAAATTTCTCTAGTATATCTTCTACACAAGAACTAAGCAACATGCTAATTACTAGCAAGCACAGTATTGTTTTTATATTATTCATCGTTTTTATCATTTTATATTATTAAGTATTATTACTAAAAATCAAGCTTTAAACCCAAAGTAAAATTTCTAGCTGTTGGGATTTGATAAAAATTCACTCCATTTAACGAAGATTCTGGGTCATAACCATCTAATTCTGTTGACAGAAATACGTTATTTACTAAAGCGTACAAATTTACAGACTGTATATATTTGTTTTTAATAGGTAAGTTATATCCTAGACGTATGTTTTTAAGTTTTATATAATCTGCACTATATAAATATCGTGTTGATCGGGCATTAGAGCCATTAGCAGTTCCATTTATTCTTACTGGTACATTAGTATCCGTATTTGTTGGCGTCCATCTATCTAATTGATCAATGGTAACATTATATTGAGGGCTGGCACCATCATCATCTCTCTTATACGAGGTTAAATCATATACTTCACCACCTGCTCCAAAAGTGAAAAGAAAGTTAAAATCCCAGTTTTTATATGTAAATGCATTGGAAAAACCACCTTGAATATCTTGAGTTGCTTTACCAAATATGCCATGACCTGCTTCGCTTAGTACCTCGGTAATTGCACCTGTTCTATTACCTTCATCATCCAAAACATACCATTGCGCACTACCAGTTTGTGGGTTTACCCCTTTATAGTCCCTTATATTAAAAGAATTAAAATCCTCCCCTTCTCGTCGAATAATCGGGTATTCGTCCCAGTTTCTAGAGTTTATTGTAATATCACCGTTTAACTGTGTAAGCTTATTTTTTAGCGTAGCCACATTAATATTGGCATTCCAAGTAAAATCTTCTTCTTCGATAATATTACCTCCTAATGAAAACTCAACCCCACTATTCTCCATACTACCAAAATTTCTTAGCGCAGTATTAAAACCACTAGTCGAAGTTATAGGTACATCTAATAATATATTATCTGTTTTTTTATTAAAATACTCCACAGTTATCGAATACTTATCAAACAACCGAAAATCAAATCCTACATTAAAGTTTTTACTTGTTTCCCAAGATAAATCTTCATTAGCAATTTGAGATAGTTGTACTCCTGCATCGTCACCATAGCCATTTCCTCCTTGGAAAAAAGGAAGATGTGCATATAATTGAGACGGTAAGTTCCCATTTGTACCGTAACTAGCTCTTAATTTTATATCTTGAAAAACACCATCTTTTCCCTCCATGAAATTCTCTTGACTTATTCTCCAAGCACCAGAAACTGCCCAAAAATTACCCCATCTTGAATTAATTCCAAACCTTGAAGAACCATCTCGTCGAAAACTTCCGCTTAAATAATATTTTTTATCAAAGTCATAGTTTAGCTGTGAAAGAAAAGAAACTAAACCATAACCTGTTTCATTTCCTGAAAACCCCCAATTTCCGTTAACACCATTTGGTGCTAATAAGTCGTCGTCTAACACGTCATATCCATCTATACCAATCCATTTGGCCTTTGTGTCTTCTATTTCAAAACCAGCTAAAGCACTAACGGTATGTACATCATTAAATACATTATTATAATTCAGAATATTAGAACTTGTCATTTTGAACCCTTCTTGTTTATATTGTCCTGTTGCTCCATTCCATCGTCCTGCACCCGAGCCAAATTGACTATTGTCATAACTAACTTCATCTGTTGAATAGTGTTCTATACCAAATGTGGATTTGAATGATAAATTTTCATTAAAATCTACTTTTCCCCAAAAAGTCCCTCTAGTTCTAAACTCATCGTTTGTAAACACGCCTAATGCTAATAAGGCAGAAGGATTAGAATTTGCATCTAATAGGTTAGGCAAATCAGCGTAAGAACCATCATCGTTTCTTATGCGAGCTACTGCAGGAATCATACGTGCCATATAATAAGGATTTAATGAAAATGCTCTCTCGTAAGTTGCTCCCCTTTTTCTTAAACTCATTGATATATTAGTTCCGAAACTTATATAATCATTTGCCTTATTTTCTAAATTAATTCTACCTGAGTAGCGTTTTAAATCAGCACCTAAAAATGTTCCTTCTTGGTCAAGATATTCTCCTGAAACAAAAAACTTAAATGTCTCTGAACCTCCACTTGCAGAAAGGTTATATTTTTGAGTTACACCAGTTCTTGAAATATCTCCAACCCAATCACTATTATATGCTGTAGTTCCATATAACCCTTCATAGTTCGAAGTAGCTGCAGCAACATAAGAGTTATATAGTGTTGAATTAGCATAAACACCTTTAAAATCGCTATTATCATTATTCGCAATTAGCCTGTTTACATCACCTTCTAACCATAATTCTTTATATTGCTCTCCACTAACTAATTTTTCAATGCCTAAGTTATTAGCAAATCCTAATTGAGAAGTAAAAGAAAATTTAGTTTCTCCATTTTGCCCTCGTTTTGTTGTGATAATAATTACACCGTTAGCCGCACGAGAACCATATAAGGAAGCTGCGGCTGCATCTTTTAATACTGTAAGCGTTGCGATATCGTTAGGATTGATACTAGCTAAAGGATTCTCTGCTTGAATGCTCCCTCTACTAGCTCCTCCCCAGGCTCTTAAAGTAGCATCGGAGTTAATCACCACACCATCTACTACATATAGAGGTTGTGATGACCCGCTTACAGAACCAATCCCCCTTATACGTATATTTGAAGGACCACCTGGCTGTCCAGTAGTGGCAACCTGCACTCCAGAAACATTACCTTGTAATCCTTCTTCAAAACTTCCTGTAGATTCTCTTACTATTGCTTCTGCTTTAACTGTTTGTGCAGAACCTGTATAACTACTTTTTTTAGAAGTTCTATAAGCCGTTATTATTACTTCATCTAATTGATTATCCGTTTCCATTGTAATATTGAAAATGTTTGAAGTTCCAACGGTATGTTTTATAGATTTAAACCCTACATATGAAAAGACTAAAACGTCGCCTTCATTTGTTTTAATGGTATAATTACCCTCAAAATCTGATTGTGTACCCTTAGTTGTGCCTTTTACAGAAATGTTTACTCCGGGCATTGGGGTACCTAAATCATCAGTAATAGTTCCTGAAATTACTTTTTCTTGAGCGTTAATTACAATATCATTATATACAGAATTTGCATATACTAAACTGAAGTTAGGGTTAATTACTAAAAGCACGGTAATTAGAAAATAACCCTTTAAATAGATATTTTTATTCATAAGATTTCATTTTATAGTTAGTTATTATGGTTTAGTTATTGTTATAAAAACAGAAATTTTTTATAACACTTTTTCTGGTGTTAAAATTTTAATTTCTCATATATTTTTCTTTAAATTGTTAATATTTTTTTAATTAGTTCGAATCAAATGATGATATTAAATTTAAATTAACGGGGGGCATTTTTTCGAAAATAATATAATTTTAATTTATACCCTAAAAAAATGGGGGTAAAATATCAAAAATTATATTTATTTATTATTAAAGGTTATTTAATATTAGGGTATTAGAAAATAAATATATAATTGGCTTAGAGTTTTTGGGTTTTCGTTTTTCTGGTGTTTAAACTTTAATTTCCAATATATTTTTCTTTAAATTTTTCGTTTTGAATTGGCTTCTACCAAAAGTATTCTTATTTTTGATACATAATAAGACTAATTATATCGATCATTGATAAGTATGAGTAATCAAATAGAGCATAGGCATTTAAGATATTTTTTAGCTGTGGCTGAAGATTTGCACTTCAGAAAAGCTGCAGAACGGTTATATATTTCGCAACCTGGGTTAAGCAGGCAAATAAAACAGATGGAAGAGGATTTAGGTGTAATTTTATTTGAACGAAATAACCGAAAAGTAAACTTGACCAATGTAGGGCAGTTTCTTAAATCTGAAATCACAAGAAATTTAAAAAATTTAGATCAAATCATAAACCACGCTAAATTGCTCCAAGAAGGCAAAGATGGAAATTTAACCCTTGGTTATGTTGGTTCTGCAATGCAAAAAATTATTCCAGAATTATTGGTGAAATTTAAGAATGAACATCCAAATATTCTTTTTAATTTGAAAGAAATGGATAACCAGAGACAAATAGAAAGTTTATTTTCTCATGATATTGATATCGGATTTATTAGGTTAAAAACAGTACCAATAGGCCTAAATATTAAATCTGTTTTAAAGGAGACCTTTTGTATAGTCTTGCCTAATGATCATCCAATAGATAGTACAAATTTCAAAAGTTTATCTCAATTTAAAGATGAATCGTTCATTTTATTTGAGCCTAAATTTAGCCCATCATATTACGAAAAAGTAATGCAAATTTTTGAAGATAGTGGTTTCATGCCATTGGTGTCTCACAATACCATCCATGCAAGTTCAATTTTTAAATTAATTGAAAGTAATTTTGGTATTTCTATTGTACCAAAATCTCTACAATTACAATATTATAAAAATGTAAAGTTTATTGAATTAGATAAAATCCCACAGCGAACAACATTATCTGCTGTTTGGGATAAAAACAACACCAACCCCGCTTTAGAAAATTTATTAAAACTAATTTAGTTAAAGAGAATTATTTTTTAAATATATACCCTTTATTAGGGAAAGGATTACCTTAAGTATTATGTAATTTTCTACTGATTAGAATCACTCATTATAAATTTAATTCTATTAATTTTTATACCAAGCTATCTTTTGATTTTTTTTATTAAATAAATCAAAAAAGATAAAAACCCGCAAAGTTTGACTAATTTTCTAATGAGCAATTAATTATTCATTACTATAAAATCTACCAATTTAGCGGCTAAATTAGGCATAAGCTCATCTCGATACAACGTTGGGTTTAATTCCGCAATATCACAGGGAATTACTTTATTAGTTTCAAATAAAATTTTCATTTCTTATAATGGTTCTGTGTTTTTTTAGCTTAAATATAGCGCTTTGCGATGAGGTTTTTTCCTTTTAACTTTTGTTAATAAATGCAAAATAAGAATGGACTTAGATGCTATTAAGAATTTTTAAAGTTATTCTGTTTTGACGCCATCTATTACTAATAGAGCGTTCTAAAATTAAACTCCTAAATATTATCTAAAATGGAAACAAATTGAAGGATTTATTTTCATATAAGAAGGCATTATATATATGTTAGCATCGCCGTGGTCGCGTTTTTTTATAAGCGACAAGTTAATTTGTATTTATGAAATGATGGCCTTGATGCACTGGGTGTAAAAAGAAAGCGCTGTAAATAAAAAAAGCCTTGATATATTAATTTATCAAGGTTCTTTTGTTGGGGTGCTCAGGCCTTATACTATTAACATTTTTACGCTTTTAATATGGTTAATAGCGTTCAGATACCTTTCAGTACCTCTTTTTTTAATTTTATTTTCTAAAAATATAGCATCATATTTTGAGATTATTTCTTTTTAAAAAATAAGATTTTAATCTTTAACCTTGGCTGTAAACCC
>JBNMNO010000095.1:0-9366 GCA_051275695.1 Mariniflexile sp. | reverse complement strand
TTTAAAATATTTTGTTAATAGTTTTCGTTAAAACAACTGAAAATTAATAGTGTAAAAGTAACGCATTATTTATTTTAGCTAAAATTAATGCTCTTTTAAAAGAGCACAATCCCAAATCAGATTGGGATTTGTCTAAATTTAATCATGAATTAATGAAAATAATCTCATACAACGTAAATGGTATCAGAGCAGCAATCAACAAAGGGTTTATCGATTGGTTAAAAAGTGCAAATCCAGATGTCATTTGTTTACAAGAAATTAAAGCCTTAAAAGAGCAATTAGATTTGGATGTTTTTGTTGAAGCAGGATACAAATTCAACTATTGGTTTAGTGCACAAAAAAAGGGGTATAGCGGTGTTGCTATTTTGAGTAAAACAGAACCAAATTATGTAGAATACGGTACAGGAATTGCATCTATGGATTTTGAAGGAAGAAACATTCGAGCAGATTTTGATACTGTTTCAGTAATGAGTTTGTACTTGCCTTCTGGAACGAACGACGATAGGTTAGATCATAAATTTGAATACATGGACATGTTTCAAGGTTATATTAATGAACTAAAAAAAGACATTCCTAATTTAATTGTTTGTGGCGATTATAATATTTGCCATGAAGAAATTGATATCCATAACCCAAAAGGTTTGAGTAAAGTTTCTGGGTTCTTACCGTCTGAGCGTAAGTGGATTGGTGGTTTTATGAAATCAGGATTCACGGATTCTTTCAGGCATTTAAATAAGGAAGCTGATAACTATACCTGGTGGAGCTACCGTGCAAATTCAAGAGCGAATAACAAAGGCTGGCGCTTAGATTATGCGATGGTTTCAAATCCCATACAAGAAAAGATAAAAAGAGCCGTTATATTGTCGGATGCTATGCACAGTGACCATTGTCCCATTTTAGTTGAAATAGAAAATTAAATCTAATTATTAAAAATAAAAACCTAAAATACATTTAAAAAATGATAAAAAAAATCTCATTAGTTACCTTGACATTAGTACTTATTAGTTCTTGTGTGTCTCCTAAAATTTATAAAGATTTAGAGGCAAAATATGACAATTTAAAACAAGTAAACAGAAAGCTTACAGACGAAAACGAAGACCTTTTGTTCACCAAAACAGCTACTGAAAATGAGTTAAAACAACTTAAAACAGCCTATGGGGAGGCACTTGCAGAACGTGACAGAGTGCAAAGTGATTATGATGCTGCTAAAGCAAATTTAGAAGCGCTAAAAGCGTCGTATGATGCTTTAGAAAAAAATAGTTCAGCTTCCATCGCTGCAAACTCTCAAAAAAATAGAGAGTTATTGGCTCAATTAGAGGCTAAAGAACAGGCCTTGGCAGATGAAAACCAACGTTTAGAAAAACTTAAAAAAGAATTACAAGACCGTTCGAACCGTGTAAACGAATTAGAAAAAGTGATATCAGATAAAGATGCTGCGATGTCTGCTTTAAAAGACGCTATTTCTAAAGCGTTAACCGATTTTGAAGGTAAAGGCTTAACCGTTGAACAACGCGACGGCAAAGTATATGTTTCTATGGAAAATAAATTATTATTTAGTTCAGGAAGTTGGGCAGTAGGAACCGAAGGTAGAAGAGCAGTACAACAATTAGGAAGTGTTTTAGGTAATAACCCAGATATTGCCGTTTTAATTGAAGGACACACTGATAATGTGCCGTTTCAAGGAAACGGGTCAATTGTGGGTAACTGGGATTTATCAACCAAACGCGCTACGGCCATTGTGAGTATTTTAAGAGAAAATGCGGCTATTAATGCAGAAAATTTAACAGCTGCAGGGCGTGGTGAATTTGCTCCAATTGCCACCAACGATACGCCCGAAGGGAAAGCTAAAAACAGACGTATTGAAGTTATTTTAACACCTAAGTTAGACGAACTTTCTAGGTTGCTAAAAGAGAATTAAAAACACCGTCATTGCGAGGAGTGAGCGACGAAGCAATCTGTTTTTTTAATGACTTTAAAGTTAAAATCATGAGATTGCTTCGTCCCTCGCAATGACGATTCAATTACAATATTTATTTTAATAACATAATTTTAAAACCTTTGAAAGTTGTAATAACTTTGAAAGGTTTTTTATCTTTGACGGCTTAACAAAAAAATGATAATGGTTGTCATCCCTACGAAACCAGGAATCCATTTTTATTAAAGATTTCCTCTTGCCAGTTATCGGGATGCGCAGGATTAACAAGAAAGACAAATGAAATACACAACATTACCAAACACCAATATAAAAGTTAGTAAAATATGCCTAGGCACTATGACCTGGGGAAATCAAAACACTGAAGCCGAAGGACATGCACAATTAGATTACGCACTAGATCAAGGTGTTAATTTTATTGATACTGCCGAAATGTATCCAGTTCCAGCAAGTCCTGAAACACAAGGTAAAACCAGTAAAATTATTGGTGCCTGGTTTAAAAAAACAGGAAATCGCGACAAGGTGATACTAGCAAGTAAAATTGTAGGTCGCCCAAGCGATTATACAGCTCATATCAGGACTACTGGCTTTAGTTCAGATTCCATAAAAGAAGCTATAAACAACGAGTTGACACGTTTACAAACTGATTATATCGATTTATATCAAATACATTGGCCAGAAAGAGAGACTAATACATTTGGAGTACGCGATTATAAGCATAACCCAAATGATGCATGGAAAGATAATTTTAATGAAGTATTGCACGCATTAAATGAACAAATTAAAGCGGGTAAAATTCGAAATATTGGTATGTCTAATGAAAAAGCCTGGGGTTCGATGCGATATATAGAAGAATCTAGAAATCATAACTTACCTAGAATGATAACTATTCAAAATGCATATTCTTTAATAAACAGAGTTTTTGAAGGTGATATGGCAGAAGTGTCTTTGCGTGAAAATATTGGATTGTTAGCATATTCGCCAATGGCTTTTGGTGTGCTTTCAGGGAAGTATATTAAAGGGATTGAAGAAGAAAATGCTAGATTAAAGTTATTTCCAAGATTCGCAAGATACAGCAGTGAGCAATCAACCGAAGCGGCAAAACAGTATTTAAAGATAGGCGAAGATAATGGTATGACCTTGGCACAAATGAGTTTAGCATTTGTAACTCAGCAACCATTTGTCACCAGTAATATTATTGGTGCCACTAATTTAGAGCAGCTTAAAGAGAATATTGGAAGTATTGAGCTAACTTTAAGTCAAGAAGTTTTGGAGCAAATTAATCAAGTACATAATGTAATTCCTAATCCTGCGCCTTAATTTCTGAAAAATCAGGATTCTTGTAATTTGAACGTTGCCGCTACCTCTAAGGTTTGCTTAATGAAGTTTTGAGTAAGTTAAATTCTAATTTTCCGGGTTCATTTATTGGTAGTACCTCTGCAATTGGGATTGTATTGACATCCTTTTTAAAAACATAAACAAAATGAGACGTCATTACTAGGAGGTACTACGAAGTAATCTCTATGAAATTATGAGATTGCCAGAGGTAATTAAAATTAACTTCGCTATGACGTTTTTAAAAAGATATAGCAGAAAGCGCGGTGCTTTAGCAATTGCCCAACAACGCGTATAATTTAATAAAATAAACAGATTGCCACATCACGCAGAAAAGCGTGATTCGCAATGACGTTTTAAAACAAAAAACCCTTACTAAACAAATAGCAAGGGTTTTTTTAATTATTTAATTTGTTTACCATCTTTATCGAAAAAATGATATTCTAAATACGTGTAAGCATCTCTTGGTAAAACTTTAACCCATTTTTTTTGTTCAAAAAACCATTTTGAACGTATTGATGGAAAACCTTTTGTTAAGAAGGCTGCTATAAAAGGATGTGTGTTTAAAGTCAGCTTTTTATAGTCTTTTTTTAATAGTTGCTCAAGGTCGTGTGTAATTTTCGACACAATTCCTATAGGAGCTTCAACCTCTTCCCCATTAATAATTCCGTCAGGATTCTCCTCACGAGTTTCAATGTTCATTTCTGGGCGAACGCGTTGTCTTGTAATTTGTATCAAACCAAATTTACTTGGTGGCAATATTTTGTGTTTAGCTCTGTCATCGCTCATCTCATCGCGAAGGTGATTAAACAGTTGTTGCCTATGTTCAGCACTTTTCATATCAATAAAATCTACTACTATGATACCGCCCATGTCACGTAATCGTAATTGGCGCGCCATTTCGGTAGCAGCTATTATATTAACTTCTAATGCTGTATCCTCCTGGTTATTGGCTTTGTTAGATCTGTTTCCGCTGTTTACATCTATAACATGAAGTGCTTCGGTATGCTCTATAATGAGATACGCACCTTTTGCCATAGAAACGGTTTTACCAAAGGAGGTTTTAATTTGTCTTTCAATTCCAAATTTTTCAAATATTGGAATGGTAGACTGATACAATTTAACTATTGATTCTTTGTTTGGCGCAATTTCTTGCACGTAATCTTTAATTTGAATGTAAAGCGCTTCATCATCTACATGAATACTTGTAAAGGTGTCGTTAAATATGTCTCGTAAAATTGACGAGGCTTTATTCATTTCACCTAATACTTTACTTGGATGATGTGCTTTGTTTAGCTTTTTACACATTGCCGTCCAACGACTAAGCAAATTTTGTAAATCTCTATCTAGTTCAGCTACTTTTTTGCCTTGTGCTACAGTGCGTACAATAATGCCGAAACCTGGTGGTGTAATACTTTTTACCAATCGTTTTAGTCGGTCTTTTTCTTCTTTGTCTTCTATTTTTTGAGAAATAGAAATACGACTAGAAAAAGGTACTAAAACAATATATCTACCAGCTATAGAAAGCTCTGAGCTTATTCTAGGGCCTTTGGTGGATATGGGTTCTTTTACTATTTGTACTAATAGCGATTGATTTGATTTTAAGACGTCAGAAATCTTTCCGTCTTTATCAATATCTTTTTCAAATGGGAAGTTTTTTAAAGAAAAATCTTTTAGTTTACCTGTGCTTACACTTTTTGTGAATTTTAAAAGGGAAGGCAGTTTTGGACCTAAATCATGATAATGCAAAAAGGCATCTTTTTCATAACCTACATTAACAAATGCAGCATTTAGTCCAGGAACAGCTTTTCTTATTTTGGCTATAAACACATCGCCAACCGAAAAGTCATTACTATCTTCATCTTTCTGTAATTCAATAAGTTTTCCATCTTTTAATAAGGCAAAATCAACGTGCTCGGAACCAGATCTAATGATTAATTCTTTATCCATTTAGTTAATTTTTATCCATACTCTCTAGTTAAGAGTTAAAAAGTTAAGAGTGAAATAGTTAAGAGTAAAATAGTTTATTACTAATAACCTTAAACCAACAACTAGCAACTTATAACCAAATTATACAGATGGATTATACATTATTTTTCACAGGGTTTTTAAATCCGTGGAGTTCCTAAAACACTAAAGAGTGTCTAAAAATTTAATGAACTCATTTCAAAGAACGTTTTGTTTTAAACCAAAAAAAGTAGCTTATATAACTACTTTTCAGGGCTTATTTTTTCTTTTTGTGACGATTGGCACGTGCACGTTTTTTACGTTTGTGCGTTGCAACCTTATGTCTTTTGCGTTTTTTACCACTTGGCATAAATAGTGTCTTTTAAATTAATAATTTATTTTGAATGTTTTATTTAACGTCTACATTCGTTTTAACGCCTTCAACAAAAACTTTTGCTGGCTTAAATGCAGGGATATTATGAGATGGTATTTTAATGGTAGTATTTTTTGAAATGTTTCTACCAGTTTTTTCAGCTCTTGTTTTAATAATAAAGCTACCAAAACCTCTAAGGTAAACATTAGTACCACTTTCTAATGAAGATTTTACTTCCTCCATGAATGTTTCAACAGTTGCTTGAACATCACCTTTTTCAATTCCTAATTTATCAGAAATTTTTGCTACTATATCAGCCTTCGTCATTTTTAATATGTTTTTTTTAAGTTACTATAAATTCTAAAAGGGATGCAAATATAGGAATTTAATATTCAATATTATAAACCTAATTCATTAAAATTAAAGATTATAAACGTTTATTTTTACAGATACTATTTATTTAATTAATGATATTTTCAAAAACTCTAAATTACTGGTATTCAAACAATAAGAGAGCGCTTCCATGGAGGCAAACCAATGACCCTTATTTTATTTGGCTATCAGAAATTATTTTACAGCAAACTCAAGTAAAACAAGGTTTGCCATATTACGTCAGGTTTGTTGCAGAATTTCCATCTGTTTTTCATTTAGCTAACGCTGAAGAAAGTGCTGTTTTAAAATTATGGCAGGGGTTAGGATATTATTCCAGAGCCAGAAATATACACACAACAGCAAAATATATTGCCAATGAATTAGAAGGTAAATTTCCAGACAACTATAAAGACTTGTTAAAATTAAAAGGCATTGGCGATTATACGGCAAGCGCTATAGCCTCCATATGTTTTAACCAACCAGCGGCCGTAGTTGATGGTAATGTATATAGAGTGTTGTCTCGCTATTTTGGAATTAATACACCCATTAATTCATCAAAAGGATCAAAAGAGTTTAAACAATTAGCACAGGAACTTATTGATAAAAAGGATCCAGCAACATTTAATCAAGCCATCATGGAGTTTGGCGCCATGCAATGTAAGCCACAAAGTCCCGATTGCTCTGTTTGTCCTTTTAATGCTAGTTGTATGGCATTTAATGAAAACAGAATTACTGAGCTTCCGGTAAAAATTAAATCGCCGAAAGCGAAAAAAAAGTTTTATAATTTTTTGGTATTAATGTCTTCAGAAGAAAAAATCATTTTAGAAAAGCGGGAAGGGAAAGGAATTTGGCAAAACTTATATCAATTCCCTTTAATTGAGACAAATAAAGGTTTCGATTTTGAAGATTTTAAGGTCATGGCTGAAAATCATTCTTTGTTAAAAGATAAGGCATTTGAAATGTCATTATATAATGAAGAAGAAATTATTCATAAATTATCACACCAACATTTATATACTAAGTTTTGGATTGTAAAAGTTGATGGTTGTTTGGTTAACGGAATTTCCATTAAAAAGATTCGTAATTATGCGGTACCTATTTTAATTGGAAATTTTATTGAAAGTTTTAATTTTGATTAGTTTATTGGTATCAATCGAAATTTTCATTAATTTTAAAAAAACGGAAAGCAACACTTAAAATGCAAAGCAATTTAGTAATTTTGCTATCCTGTAAAAACAATAATTATGTCTGGAACGTTAAATAAAGTAATGCTAATTGGGCATTTGGGCGATGAAGTTAAAATGCATTATTTTGAAGGTGGTGGATGTATAGGGCGTTTTCCTTTGGCAACAAACGAAACATACACTAGTAAACAAACTAATGAGCGTGTCACTAATACCGATTGGCATAATATTGTTGTAAGAAATAAAGCGGCCGAAATTTGCGAAAAGTATTTAAGCAAAGGCGATAAAGTATATGTGGAGGGCCGATTGAAAACCAGAAAATGGCAAGATGAAGGCGGAAATGAGCGCTATTCAACCGAAATTCAATGTACCGATTTTACGTTTTTAACAACAAAAAAGGAAAGTGAAGGCCATGCGCCAAAAATTAAAAATGCTGAAAAAACTGGTGATAATCAGCCAATTCCTAATGAAACTTTAGGTGAAGAAGACGATGATCTTCCATTTTAAAATTATTTTTTCGATGAGTCGAAAATTCTAAGTGTAACTAAAACGAAAGTATTTGGATCCTGACCCCACGAGTTTTAAAAGTTTAATAATGGCCATTGATGTTTCAATTGTTTTTGGTTTTGTTTTAATGTTTCTCTTGCTCTTATGTTCTGCGCTTATTTCTGGTGCAGAAGTAGCATTGTTTTCCCTTTCAAGAACGGATATTGAAAAAGGTTTAGAAGCTAAATCAAAACGTATTCAAATTATAGCAAAACTATTAGAGCGCCCTAAAAAATTATTAGCCACGGTCTTGGTTTCGAATAATTTTATAAATATTGGCATCGTTATTTTGTTTGCCTATTTAGGGAGTAATTTGTTTTCGGGTATCACATCACCTGTATTAAAATTTACGCTGGAAGTTGTTATAATCACCTTTTTAATTTTATTGTTTGGAGAAATTCTTCCAAAAATATATGCCAGCAGAAACAACTTAAAGTTTGCCATATTTATGGCGTACCCGTTATGGGTTTTAGATGTGTTGTTGTCGCCTTTAAGCCTGCCCATGCGCAGCGTTACTATTGCGATACATAATAAATTAGGAAAACAAAAATCTAATTTAAGTGTTGACCAGCTTTCGCAGGCATTAGAGCTTACAAGTGAAGAAGACACCACGAAAGAAGAACATAAAATTTTAAAGGGTATTGTGTCATTTGGCAACACAGATACTAAACAAGTTATGCGTCCGCGAATTGATATTTTCGCGCTAAACATAGAATTAAAATATACTGATATTTTACCTGAAATAATAGAAAATGGGTATTCTAGAATACCTGTATATAAAGACAATATAGATAGTATCAAAGGGATTCTTTATGTGAAAGATTTATTGCCTTATATAGATAGAAAGCAATTTGATTGGACTGCCTTAATTAGAGAGCCGTTTTTTGTGCCCGAAAACAAAAAGTTGGACGATTTAATGTCCGAATTTCAAGAGAAGAAGGTTCATTTAGCTGTTGTGGTTGATGAGTATGGGGGCACTTCAGGTCTTATTTCTTTAGAAGATATTATTGAGGAAATTGTAGGTGAAATAAGTGATGAATTTGATGATGAGGATTTAACCTATTCTAAATTAGACGACAATAATTTTGTGTTTGAAGGAAAAACAGCTTTAAAAGATTTCTATAAAATTATTAAAGTTAATGATGAAGCTTCTTTTGAAGAAAGTAAAGGAGAAGCCGAAACCATTGCGGGTTTTGTTTTAGAAATATCGAGAAGTTTTCCAAAACTGAATAGTAAAATATATTTTAAAAATTATGTTTTTATGATTGAGGCTTTAGACAAGAAACGGATAAAACTTATAAAATTTACAATTACTTAATGAAACATAATGTTTGCTTATGGGGTTTAATCATCATGTGTTGGTCATGTGGGCAAGATTATATCCCAAAACCTAAAGGGTATTTAAGATTAGATTATCCTAGGGCAAAATATAAAACTTTAAATATAGAAGCTCCCTTTTCTTTTGAAACCAACGCTTTGGCAACTAAAATAAAGTTTAAAAAGTTTGCAGCTACAACTGAAAGTTATGGTATTAATATCGAATATCCAACCTTAAAAGGCACCATATTTATAACCTATAAAGCCATTGAAGGTGAGCAGAAAAATCTAACTAATTTTCTGCGTGATGCTCAAAAGTTTACTTTAGAGCATACCATTAAAGCTGATGAAATTCCCGT
>JBNMNO010000094.1:0-9504 GCA_051275695.1 Mariniflexile sp. | reverse complement strand
AATGTATTTATTTTTCGAAGCCCCAGAAACTGGGTGAGCGTTCCAAATACGGGTTCTACTGTACTTTGTCGTTTGCCTTTCATGTAGCGGCCTCTCGGGCTGTTTACTCGAGCATTATTACGTTCATACTCTTCTCTATAGAAAGTGACTGTAAATTTCTTCTCCTGAGCAGATTTACCTAGACATTGCGATCGTATTGGGCAATCAACACAAACATGTTTTAACGCCCTATATTCCTTCTTTTTTGTATTGTTCTTTTTCTCAAAAAAAACCTTTTTAAAGGGAATAATATTTCCCTGAGGACAGACATAATGATCCAATTCTTTAATATACTTAAAATCATCTGGACCGCCTTTGTAAGTACCATGAGGCGGAATATAACTCCGTAATCCCTTTTTTTCTAAATAAGCATAGTTCTCACCACTACTATAGCCTGTGTCTGCCACTAAGTTATGCCATAATAAACCGTGTTGATCAAGACGTTGTTCTAAGCGATCACAAATATCTGGCAAATACTGACTGTCTTTTGCGTCTGCATGATACGCCTTGATATCTGTTATAACATGGTGTCCAGTATCCACACTTAACTGACTCATATAATTAAGCTTTCTTGCCTTACCAGGTTTTACACTAATTCGGGCATCGGGATCGGTAGGACTGTAATGGGTTTTGTTCGAGGTGTACTTGGAACCTTTATTACCTGCCCCTGGTCGCTGGTCTTGATCTTTTGCCCATTTTTTATTCCGGCTTTTTATGGCTTGTAATTCACTACTACTGGCACTTATTTCTTGTTGCGCTTTTGGGGCTTTATTAGCTTTGCTTTGTCTTATAGGAGCAGTAGACTTGTCCATAGCACTAATATGCCTGATACGATGTAAATGCTGCTCTAAATCTTCTTTGGGTACTTTCAGCTCTAAAGTGTCCATCGAGGCATTTGCTTTTACTGGGGCTGAATCTATGGCTTGGGTATGCCCACTGACCATACCTTTATCTACACACATACCAAATACCTTTATGAAAACTGATTCAAAAACTGTTTCTGGATATAATTGGCGGGTCCTACTTATTGTGCTATGCCATGGTAGGGGGTCATCTATATCATAGCCCAAGAAATAGAGAATGTCCAAACGCATGCTGCTATGCTGGATCAAATCCCGATCACTGATGAGATTCTCTAAATAACCAACCAAGCACAGTTTAAAGAAAACCACGGGGTCGATGCTCTTCTGTCCACTTTCGCCATAATATCGACGGGTGAGTCTATATAAAAATTCTAAATCTAGCGCACCTTTTAAACGTCTGTAAAAATTGTGCTCCGGAACGCGTTCGCTCAGCTGGAAATGGGCGAAGAGTTTTTCTTGATAGTCTTTTTTGCCTTGCATAACTAAAGTTAAGCATTACAAGTATAGATTTTAAAAAAGTATACTATCTTTATCAACAGAGTTGTGCAACAGGCACAACATATAAAAGCAATAGCGGTTTGGGTGTAAACTCAAACCGCTATTGCTTTTAATTAAGTATATTGCTTTCCTAAAAGCAAGTGCGTTTTTATACGCTTCGGACCTTATCCCGGACATTACCCTTAATTAAAACGAACAAAATCAAATGATAAAATTCTTTAGAAAAATCAAGTAAAGATTAATTACCTAAAAATGTAGTACCTTTTATGCGCCGCTTTCCATAAACAAACCGTTATATGCTAATAAATAAATACTAACTTCTAATTAAAGTGAATTTAAAAAAATACATAGCAGAGCTTAAAAGACGTAATGTATTTAAACCTGGCATAACCTATTTAGTTGTGGCATGGTTCTTTGCTCAAGTATCTGATATTGTTTTTCCAACTTTTAATGCACCCCCTTATTTTATGAAAATCTTAATCTTTATATTGATTATAGGTTTTCCGGTCACTTTGATTATTGCTTGGTTATATGAATTAACACCACAAGGTATTAAGAAAACAAAGAATGTTGAGGCGGAGACGTCAACATCATCACCAACTAATCATAGACTCAAAAATGACAATAAAAAACTAGTTGTATTACCCTTTCACAACCTTTTTGCGGAGAATGGCAGCAATTATTTCAGTGACGGACTGACTGAAGAAATCATAGTCCGTTTGTCTGCAATCAAAGAACTTGAAATCGCTTCACGAAGCACCTCCATGCGGTATAGAGATTCTAAATTGGATATTGTATCATTAGGGCGGGAATTGAACGCGAGATACCTTTTGCAAGGTACTGTGCGCAGGCATAAGGACGATTTAAGAATATCAGCCGAATTAATTGATGTTGAAAAGGATTCTGAACTTTGGGCAGAGATTTTTCGCGGTAAAGTGGCAGATGTTTTTGTTATTCAGGAAAAGGTATCTAAAAAGATTGTAAAGTCATTGCAATTAAAGCTTACTCCTAAAGAAAAAGTGGCGCTAGGTAAAAAAGCAACGATGAATAGTGAGGCGCACGATGCTAACTTAAAAGCTCGTGAATTCCTGTTTAGGTATACAAAAAGCTATCTTATTTTAGCCATAGATCTTTTTCAAAATGCCATAGATTTGGATCCGAAATACGCTGCTGCTTATGCAGGTATGAGTGAGGCGTGTGCCTTGTTATATGAAACACACGATAGAAATCCCATATGGCTTGCAAAGGCGGAAGAATCATCATTGAAAGCACTAATCTATGATCCTGCCTCATCAGAAGCGTACAGTGCTCTTGGACTGGCTTATTACAATAAAAATTTGCTAAATGAAGCATTGATTTCAGTTCAAAAAGCAATCACATTTGACCCTGACAATTTTTTCGCCTATTGGATTAGAGGCCGCCTCTATAGAATGATGGACAAAGATTCTGAAGCCATAGTTGATTTCAATAAAGTGTTAGATCTTAATGGTGATTTCCATTCGGCTTTTGGCGATTTGCAGATGTGTTATGAAAAATTAGGGGATAAAAAAAAGCTAGAGGATATTATTCAAAAGGCGGCATTATTTTACCCCACCTATTTGCTGCATTACCCTGATGACTCTCGTGCCCGCCAATTTTATGCCTTAACATTGAAAAGGCTTGGTCGTTTGGAAGAAGCAAAAGAAGAAATGCATAAAGGGATTATACAAAATCCCAATGACCCAATTATAATTTATAATGCCGCTTGTTTTTATGCCATTATAGGTGATAAAAAAGCATCAATTGAAAATCTCAAAAAAGCAATAGATAATGGGTTTGGAAATTATGAATATATTAAACTTGACCCCGATTTAAATTGCTTACGAAAAGAACCGGAGTTTGTCCTATTAACACAAGGTAAATAACTAGTTTAAAACATGCTCAAAAAGGGATTTTAGTCCTGATTAATTTTAGAACGGAATATGAAAGCAGCAATTTACGAAACATATCAAGGGCCTATAACTATAAAGAACGTGGAAGACCCTGCTCCCAAAAAACATGGAGTCGTTATTTCAGTTAAAGCTACTGGAATGTGTCGTAGTGATTGGCATGGTTGGATGGGTCATGACACGGATATTGAGCTGCCCAATGTTCCTGGTCACGAGTTTGCCGGAATAATAGAGTCGGTTGGAAAAAACGTAAAAAACTTTAAAATAGGAGACAGAGTTACTTCTCCTTTTGTTTGCGGATGCGGAAGTTGTGGACAATGTTTATCTGGAAATCACCAAGTGTGTGATCATCAGTCACAACCCGGTTTTACGCATTGGGGTTCTTTTGCTGAATACGTTGCTTTGGATTATGCCGATATTAACCTGGTAAAACTACCTGAAGAAATTAACTACATAACCGCTGCACTTTTGGGCTGCCGGTTTATTACGTCTTTCAGAGCAATAGTAGCGCAGGGAAAGGTTTCAGGGGGTCAATATGTAGCTATACACGGTTGTGGTGGCATAGGGCTATCCGCCATAATGATCGCCCATGCTCTAGGAGCTCAGGTGATTGCAGTAGATATTAACGATGAAACTTTAGATTTAGCAAAAGAATTAGGAGCTTTTGCAACTATAAATGCATCGCAAAACCCAAATATAGTGGAACAAGTCAAAACATTAACTAATGGAGGTGCTCACGTATCTATTGACGCCCTCGGAAGTTCAACCACCTGTTTTAATTCTATTGCCAATCTAAGAAAAAGAGGCAAACACATTCAGGTTGGCTTAATGACTGGGAATCATCAGCATGCTAAAGTTCCTATGGATATAGTGCTGGCAAACGAATTGGAAATAATCGGAAGTCATGGAATGCAAGCCTATAAATATCCTGAAATGTTGGAAATGATTAAAAACGGAAAACTGCACCCTGAAAAGCTCATAGAAAAGACAATTTCACTTAAAGAATCGACCATTGCATTACCAAATATGGATAAGTTTGACCATAAAGGAGTTTGGGTAATTGATTCTTTTTAATAGTTCAGTAAAATAGTTAACGCTATTTTGAGTAAAATAATTGAGTAAATGTTGTTTACGAAAATCACTATATTTATAACCAATAAATTAAAAACTATAAACATACGAGCCGAGACCGTTGGCGGTAATTTAAAAAAACAGAATGCTAAAGAAATCTATATACTTATTCCTTTTTTTAACAACTAATATTTTTGCTCAGAATATCGACCTAAATATTGGAGAAACAAAAGTTGAAAATTATTTTGAGGAATTTAGTTTTGAGTTTGTTAAAGATAAAATATATGTTCCTGTAGAGATTGAAGGAAAAACTTATCGATTTATACTTGACACAGGAGCACCAAATATTATTTCAAAAGAACTTAATGATTTGATTAAACCGAAACTTATAAAATCAATACCAATAACAGATGCAAGCGGAAAGAAGGAAAATCTTAATGTGGTATCTGTAAAAGAATTAAAATTCGGTAATATTTTATTTGAGCAAACCGCAACTTTAGTTTATGATTTAAACTCAAGTCCAATTTTTAAGTGCCTTGGGATTGATGGTTTTATAGGTAGTAATATGCTAAGGAACTCTATTATACAAATAAATGTAGAAAAAAATAAAATTGGATTAACTGATAATAAAAATAAACTTTCATTAAACAAGAAAAATTCAAGTAAAATCCAACTCATTGGTTCTCAAAGTAGTCCATATTTGTGGATTAAATTAAACGGTCAAGATAAAGGAAAAGAACAAGTTTTAATAGACACAGGTATGGGTGGATTATATGATATTTCATATAAAAATTATAATATCTTTCAAAAAGAAAAAATATTTAATGTAATTGGAGAAAGTGAAGGAGCATCTTCAGTTGGTTTGTTTGGAGATGTTCCTGTAAATAAACATTTAAGACTTCACCTGCCCATCTTAAAAATTAATGAAATTGAACTTGAAAATTGCATAACGACTACAACTAATGATAATAACTCGCGAATAGGTGCTGAACTATTAAAATATGGAGTTATGACAATTGACTTTAAAAATAAACGTTTCTACTTTAACCCAAAATTTAAAAAAATAAATATTGAAGAGCTTGAATATGATTTTACTAAAACAATTAAGAACGGTAAATTAATTGTTGGATTTGTTTGGGATAATGACTTAAAGAAGAGAATAAGCTATGAAGATGAAATTATCGAAATTAATGAAAAATCTTTTTCAATTTGCGATTTAATATCTAAAGAAGATATTTCAAAAAATGATAAGTCTATAAAACTAAAAATCAAACCGAAAAAGGGAGAAATATTTGAAATTGAAATAAACAAAAAAACTACAGCCAACACGTTGTAGCTAATTTAACAAAGAAAGCGTAACCAACGTAAATCATTAATTATTCAAAATGAAAAACCTATTTATCCTATTTTGTTTCTCACTGATTTGTTTAATTGGATGTAAGTCAAATAAAATTACTGATATTGAAGTGATTACACTAGTTAAAACAACTGAGAGTTGGAACGGTGCACAACTTCCAAAATATCTTGATGGTAATCCTGAAATAACCATTTTAAAAATAATTATTCCTCCTAAAACAAAACTGCCATTACATAAACATCCAGAAATTAACGCTGGTATTGTACTAACAGGCGAATTAACTGTAATTAGTGAGGATAATGACACACTTCATCTAAAAGCTGGAGAACCAATAATAGAATTAGTAAACACTTGGCATTTTGGACGAAATGATGGCACTGAACCAGTGGAAATAATTGTTTTTTACGCAGGAATTAAAGGAACTCCAATCACTATATTGAAAAAATAAAACTAACTAAAAAAACGTATTTAATTTATTGCCAGTTCGAGCCTACTTACGAAAACCCTTGCGGATTTTCTACTTGGTTTGTACTTGCTAAATTTGTTACTTTACCATGCAACAAATTATATACAAACCGTTAGGTAAAATATATCAGTACAAGAATGAATAAAATATGAATTTATTAAATAAACTTTATCGAATTTTTCTATCTGAATATGCCAAAAGGCGGATTGAAAAAACAATACTCTATGTTGCGTTATTTGGCTTTTTCATCCACTTAATTTTAATATACCTATCAAAATTCAGTATTGTGAATTTTCATTTAGAATCAGAATTATTTAAAAATCCGATATCGGCAATTTACACCCCGTTCTCATTTATACTTGTTTATGAAGTTTACTTGTTAATATATTACTTACCAAAGTCATTTACCACCTACATAACTAAACAGTATGAAATTATAACACTTATTATTATCCGAAAATTATTTAAAGATTTATCTGCAATTGAACTGTCATCTAATTGGTTTGATATAAAAGGAGATTTACAATTTACATATGATATTTTGGCATCAATCATTCTTTTCTATCTAATTTTTCAGTTTGAAAAACAAGGAACGCGGAAATCACAGCCACAAAATGAGAATAAGCCAAAAATTGAAAGATTCATTCGTAGAAAGAAAATAATTGCCGTTGTTTTACTTCCAATATTTTTTACAATGGCTTTAATTACACTTTTTAATTGGACATCAGATATTACTTTTACTTCAAATAAATTGCCCAGTTTTGAAACAATTAATAATTTATTCTTTGACGAATTTTTTACTGTTCTAATATTAGTGGATGTCGTTCTTCTGTTAATTTCCTTCTTTTACACAGATAAATTTCACAAAATAATGAGAAATTCTGGTTTTGTAGTTTCAACAATTTTAATACGTATGTCATTCGGAGTAAGTGGATTAATAAGTACCATTTTAATTGTAGTAGCTGTTCTTTTTGGATTAGCAATAATAACAATCCATAACAAATATGAAAAAAACACTTTACCTAGCACCGTGTAAAATTAATTGCTAGTGCAAGCCTGCCTACGAAAATAATCATGCTAGCAACAATTAGAATAAAAATGATTTACGAAGAAAAATATATAAAATATAAAGGTCGAATAGTCTTTGGCAAACAATCATTACCTTATTTTGATAGAAAACCAAAAGAATATTTCGAAGATGAAGCTTGCTTTGCTTTTGTTAATGAAGGGGAGGTTTCAGTTCGTTCACAGACCAAATACATGAACTTAGATAGAAAAAATGCTATACTTGCTAAGTGCTTAAATTATTTTTTTGAAATGAATAACAAGCAGAAAGAGAGTTGCGATGGTGTTGAAGTAATTGCAATTATCTTACACCCTTCACAAGTAGAGGAATTGTTTGAATTTGACCTTTCACAATCTGATTATTTCCTTGATTACAATATCAAACAAATTGTAGTTGATCATTTATTGGCAAATTTCAAGGAGAGTATTAATATATTACTCGACAACCCTGAGCTGGCTGATGAGAGGATGATTGAGACAAAATTAAAAGAGTTTGTATTATTAATGACAAAATCTCAAAACGCACCTTCTCAACTGGATTTTTTATCGGCACTTTTTAAACCTCTCAATATTGAATTCAAATCAACTATACTACATAATATCTATTCTAATCTGACATTGGATGAACTTGCCATACTTTGTCATTTAAGCACATCGTCTTTTAAAAGAAAATTTAATGAGGTTTTTAAAACTAGTCCCAAGAAATACATTTCACAAAAGAAAATTGAAAAGGCAGCAGCATTATTAAAATCAGAAAATTTACGTATTTCTGATATCGCTTATTATGTTGGATTCGATTCTTTAGCCACTTTTAACAGGAATTTCACTGTTACATACGGAAAATCTCCTACTGAATATAGGTTGAGCTAAAATGAGAAGTCATTGGGCTAAAACGAGAAATTTACCTGACTCTTTTTTATGATTTTTGCATTGTAAAAACATAAAAATAGAGAACAATGAATAAAAGCATTTTAATTACCGGTGCCAATGGAGGATTAGGAAAAGAGTCTGCAAGGCAACTCGCCATGATTAATGGAACAGAAAAAATATATCTGGCATGCAGAAATCTGTCAAAGGCAGAAGAGGCAAAACAATCCCTTGAAAAATCTACAGGAAAAACAATTTTTGAAATTGTAATTATGGATGTTTCCAATCCAAAGTCTGTACGATCAGCGGTTGCGGGCTTGAAAGAACCTATCGACGCCCTGATAATGAATGCTGGAGGAATGGGTGGAAAGAGTCCGATGGATGTGAATTCGAATGGTGTTACATCTTTGTTTGCCACCAATGTACTCGGTCATGTAGTTCTACTGGATGAGCTTCTCAAAGCAAAAAAACTCAATAAAGTTGCTTTATATGCTGGTTCCGAAGGAGCTAGGGGAGTTGAGGATATGGGAATGAATCGACCTGATTTGAAAACTTCTTCGGAAGATGAATTTGCTACTGTAATTGACGGAACTTTCTTTAATAAACAAACAGATCCAATGGAAGCCTATGGTTATATTAAATATGTAGCTGCTTTATGGATGTCGTCAGAAGCTCGTAAAAACCCAAACCTTCGGCTTATTACAATGAGTCCAGGGTTCACAAGTGGAACTGCTGTAATGAATGATCTTCCTTTGGGCAAAAGATTAGTGTTTAAATATATTATGTTGCCATTTGTAGCGCCTCTCAAAGGATTGGTGCATAAATTAGAAAAAGGTGCAAAACGATTTGTAGATGGAATCAGTAATGATACTTACCAAAGTGGTGTTTTTTATGCCAGTAAAGCTAAACTCCTTACAGGGCCAGTTATTGATCAAGCTAGCATCTTCCCTGATTTGAATAAATTCTCATATCAGGACAATGCAAATGCTGCAATTCATAGATTTATCAAATAGAATCAACTGCTGCTAACAATATCCAATATTAAAAGTGACCATTTTAAGAAATTAAACCAAGGTGTGGAGATTAACATTGCTCATAATATGTAGTTGATTTTTTAATTGGAGTAAAACGTCTATTTTACTCCAATCTTTAGTAAAAGAGTTTGCTTAAAATTCGTTAAAAAAAATCGATAATAAAGGTTTACTAAGTTATCTAAAAAATGATAAAGTCAAATTTTATTTTAAATAAACGACTCTAAGTCAAAGATTATTATTGTAGACAATACTTTTTAATGACTGCGCAAATGAGTGATTTAAGACAGTAAATAAAAGGTTTTAATCAACCAAAGCT
>JBNMNO010000093.1:0-9542 GCA_051275695.1 Mariniflexile sp. | reverse complement strand
CAATATTTAAAAGACGGAAACCAAAGATTTCAAAATAATTTAAAAGCAAATCGAAATTTATTAGAGCAAGTAAATGACACGAGCGATGGGCAATTCCCCTTTGCAACTATTTTGAGTTGTATAGATTCCAGAGTTTCTGCCGAATTGGTTTTTGACCAAGGTTTAGGAGATATTTTTAGCGTTCGTATAGCAGGTAATTTTGTTAATGAAGATATTTTAGGCAGTATGGAGTTTGCCTCCAAATTAGCTGGAACTAAACTTATTGTTGTTTTAGGGCATACGGCTTGTGGTGCCGTAAAAGGCGCTTGCGATAATGCAAAAATGGGGAATTTAACCAAGCTTCTTGAAAAAATTAAACCAGCAGTACATGCGGTTTTAGAACCTAAAGATGCCAGTTTAAGAAACTCTTCAAATTCAGAATTTGTGGATAATGTAGCGAAAAAAAATGTACAATTAACAATTGATAGAATCCACAATGAAAGCCCTATATTATCTGAAATGGAAAATAATGGCGAGATAATGATTATTGGTGCTATGTATAATATAAATACAGGAGAAGTTAATTTTCAAGAATAATATTTTCAAATTAATGGGAAAAATAAAATGAATTCTAAATTGAATATTCACAACGAATTGCAATACCGAAATTATAATGCTAAGGGCGATTTAGGGGAGTTGCTTTTTAGGACAAGAATTGGCTATAATCTTTCAGATAACAATAACAATATTTTGCTCGGTTATGGGTATATATTATCTGAAAATTATGTTGGAGAAACAGATAAAAAAAACAGCTGTTAGTCAACCGAGAATCTTTTAACAATTTACGTCAAAACATTCTATCGGTAATGTAAAATTAAGTCACAAGTACCGTTTTTAGCAAGGTTTTGTTGAAGATGATTTTAAAATGCGATTTCGATATTTTTTAACATTAACCATTTCATTTAGTAAAAAAGAGACTAATAACTATTAATTTTAAGGACATAATGAAGTATTTTTAAACACCAAAAGTTCTATTTTTGATGGAAACAGGATGTTTGCTGTTATGAAATATGAATTAAATGCCAATATTTCGAATAGAAGCAGGTTACATGAATCAGATTTTTGAGACTTCCAGTGGAGATCAATTTTAATAATATAACATTTGGTACCTTCTGAAATCTGATAATAATAAATTAACTTAATGATTTTTTAAAAAAAAACATATTAAAATGAAAAAATTTTTTTCAAACATAAAAGGGGATGCCTTCGGCGGTATCACAGCAGGAGTTGTAGCATTGCCATTGGCATTGGCCTTTGGAGTATCCTCAGGACTAGGGCCACAAGCAGGATTGTATGGCGCTATTTTTATTAGCTTCTTTGCCTCACTTTTTGGAGGAACTAATACCCAAATTTCAGGACCAACAGCCCCTATGACAGCTGTTAGTATGGTTGTTATTGCAGGTATATTAGCAGCAAATGATGGTGATATAACGAAAGCGCTTCCTATTATTTTAACTATTTTTTTACTTGGGGGATTGTTGCAAGTTGGTTTAGGCTTGTTAGGTCTTGGCAAATATATTAAGTATATACCTTATCCAGTGGTGTCTGGTTTTATGACCGCCATTGGTCTTATTATTTTAGTCACTCAAATTCTTCCGGCTATTGGGTATTATCCAAAAGAAGATATGGCTTATGTTGAATCATTTAAACCTCAAGCTGAAGAAATTATTTTAGAAAATATTCTAAAGGAAGAAGCTGGCGAGGATATTTTAGTGTTGGAAGATTTTACTGAAACGGTTGCAAGAGCAAGTAATACAACACAAGAAGATATTCTAAAAGAGTCTAAAACACTTGCTGCAAATAACGCTTCTGGAGTTTTAGGAACCCTTAAAGTTTTACCACAAGCCTTAGGGAACATAATTTGGCTGGAGCTTATTTTGGCACTATCAACCATTTTAATTATTTACGGATTTAAACGAATTACTACAGCAATTCCAAGCACACTAGTCGCCTTATTAATAGTGTCGGGTGTTGCTTTTGCTCTTGGTTTAGACTATAGACCTATTGAAGAAATTCCTTTTGGTTTACCTATTCCAAATTTAGAAATTTTTACAGGATTTAGTTTTAATAACATCACACCCTATCTTTTTACAGCATTAACTTTAGCGCTTTTGGGGGCTATAGATTCATTGTTAACAAGCGTGGTTGCAGATAACATGACTAAAACCAAACATCAACCCAATAAGGAGCTTATTGGACAAGGAATAGGCAATAGTATGGCGGCTATTTTTGGCGGAATCCCTGGAGCAGGTGCTACTATTAGAACTGTTATTAATATCAAATCTGGAGGAAAAACCAAGTTGTCAGGAATGATTGCAGGGATTATGTTGTTGTTTGTTTTATTAGCTTTAGGACCCGTTGCTTCAAAAATCCCTGCTGCTGTTTTAGCTGGAATCTTAGTTACTGTTGGTATTGGCGTTATGGATTATAAAGGATTAAAAGCAATACCAAGCTTACCAAAAGATGCTAAAATTGGTCCATTAAAAGTAAGTTCAGAAGTTATTATTATGCTGGTGGTTTTAGTGCTTTCCAGTTTATGGAATTTGGTTTATGCCGTTGGAATTGGACTTATAATTGCCTCATTAATGTTCATGAAAAAAATAGGAGATTTAACGGCACAAAGCTCTGATGTAAAAACTTTAAAAGAGGAGGCATGGACCGATGAAATAGGGTTCCCGGAAAAATTAAAAGAAGACGTTTTTATCAAACATATAAAAGGCCCTTTATTTTTTGGCTATACAAGCGATTTTCAGCAATTAGCAGAGCAAATACCCAAAACAGCATCTACTGTGGTTATTCGTTTAGAAAAGATGCCTTATATAGATCAATCCGGTTTATACGCTATGGAAGATGTGTTGGTAGATTTAAGAAAGGAAAACATAAATGTGTTGTTTGTAGGATTGCTTAACCAACCTAAGTATATGATGGAACGTATTGATATCATTCCAGATTTAATTTCGAATCAACATCTGTTTGAAAGTTTTAATGAATGCCTTAGTTGGATTAAGGATAATGTAAAAGATAAGGGGTGATTTAAATTGAAAAAATTTTTATAACAAAAAGCATCCTAAATTTAGGATGCTTTTTTGTTATAAAAGTAAAATCTAATTATTCTCTTGACCAGCCAGCTCCCCAAGTTGCAAAATCAGTTCCAGTAGCATTACCATCACCAGACTTAATAAAGTCACCAGCAATGTTAAAAGCAACTCCAGTATCATTTTTAACTTTTGTTACAACATTAGAAAAAGTTACATCAGTAACATTTAAATCACCACTAGTTACACCAGCACCTGTAGGATTATCTCCAGCATCACCATCTAAATCAAAACCTTCTTCAAACCCTTGAATAAGTATATTCGAAAAAACGCCTTGAGTTCCAGCCCTTAAACGGATGGCTTCTGTACCTGATAATCCTGCAACATCTCCACCTTCACCAACAATAGTAACATTGGTAACATAAGGTTTTGAGAAATAACCAGCAGCATTACTAAAGTCTGTATTAAAACCATCACATTCAAATGCTTTGTCATGATCAGGGCCATGTTTTACGTAAGCAAAAGTAATTCTTCCTGAATACCCTTCAGTCCAATCTATTGAATCATCTTGATTGTTTACTGCATATAAGTAGCTCGCATTAACAGTTCCTCCAAAAAATTCAAAACCATCATCTTTCCCTTCAAATGATTCTACATATTGAATAACAGTTCCACTACCTACACCATAAAACGATAATCCGTTATTTTCTGATTGTCCATCAGCAGCACCACCAGAGTATTCTACACGTAAATATTGAACAACACCAGAATTATCAGTAGGATCATTTCCTCCGTAAGGTAAACTTGCGATTTCTGAAGTAGCTGTTGCAGAACCAGTAACAGAGTTGATTGGGGCTTTACCTAAAAGGATTAAACCTCCCCAGTCACCAGCAGCAGGTGTAGAACTAGCAGATGTTAAAATGATAGGCGCAGTAGGAGTACCACTAGCTAAAATTTTAGCACCCTGAGAAATAGCTATGTAAATATTTGCTCCTCCAGCAGTAGCTTTTAAAGTCATACCTGCAGGAATTGTTAAAGTAGTTCCAGCTTCCATAATTACAGGTCCGTTAAGAATGTATGTGTTAATTGGGTCTAACTCTAAGTCTGAGGTGAAAGTTCCTACTAAGTAAATTGTTTCACCTGTAGGTGTTGTAGTTCCATCACCAGTGTTATTGTTATTTATTACACTGTTGTCGCTACTGTCGTTGATTGTAATATCAGATGTATCATCTGTGCAAGAGAAAAGCATTGTTATAATTGCTAATCCTAAAAATAAATTATTCTTCATCGTTTTTTTGTTTAATTAATTTTTGTTTATTGTTATTATTTATTTGTGTTAAAATTTATATTTTAATTGAATTCCTATATCCATTCCTCTTTTGTAGTCTGAAATTCCTTTACCATTAGCAGAAGCAACTACGACATCGCCAAGGGTTGTTTCTCTTACATATTGTATTGTTGGATTTAGTAAGTTTTTTGCACTAAGATTTATTTCAAATTTGTTATTGATTTTGTTTTGCCAAATAAAGTCAAGAGTAGAAACGCTTTTTTCAATAACACTCCCTAATTGACCAGAACCTAATGCATCAATCCTGTCTGAGAAATATGAGAATACTAAGGTGGCTGTTGGTTTATAGTTGTTAAATACTGGTGAGTAATTGATATCGGCATTTAATAAAAATGGTGATGCTCCTTGTAATTCGTCTTTGCTTCTATTGAATGATAAATTGTAGGTTCCATTAATATTATCATATAAATCTTGCTCGGTGTCCATGTAAGTAGCATTTAACCCAAATGATAATTTAGCATCCCCATCTTCAGTGGTAATTAAGTTTTTTCTCAACTCAATTTCTGCACCATATATAGTAGCCTTATCACCTGTTCTAAAATAACGTTGTGTACCTGTAGCATCAGCTCCAACAACTAAGTTGATTGGGTTTTTAATTTCTTTTGAAAATACGGCAAACGACAATAGTTCGCTTTTACTTAAAAACCACTCATACTTTAAATCTAAATTTAAAATTTCTGAATACCCTTTATTAGGAACATTATTAAAACTAGGATTATTGTTTGAACCCAATATATCTGGATTACCACCTATACGTGTTGCAATGTTTTCATAAACAAAAGGAGCTACTTCTTTAAACTCTGGAAGAGACACGGTTTGACTTGCTGTAAAACGCAAGTTTTGGTCTTCGTTTAGTGCATACTTTATATTTAAACTAGGTAGAAAAAAATTCTCTTTAGAGCCTGCAGTTGATTTACCACTATTACCTAAGTTAATAACGTCATAACTAATTGATTGGTCAACTGATTCGAAACGAACTCCAGGAACAAATAACCATTTATCACCAGCTTTAATTTCGGCATCGAAATAACCTGCATAAATATTTAAGGTTCCATTATATGTGTTTTCAGATAATCCAGGGCGGTTATTATTTGATAAGCCAGGAATCGAATTAATAACCTTAATTTGATAAAGGCCTGTGGGACTATTAGGGTTTATTCTTAAGTTATCTAAACTAAAATCATTATCAAAATTATTAACATTGGTTATTGGATAGTTTGAATCTACTATATCATAACCGTATCTAATGTTATCAAAACCTCTTTCTTTCCTTTTTCCGTCATACCCAAAATTTAATTTGATACTTTCAGAAATATTATAGGCTAAATTTAAACGGCTATTATATTCCTCATCTTTAATATTTTGAAAATAACGTTGGTTATCAAAAACAACATTACTATAAAACGTTGGGTTTGTATTTGGGTCGTTATCTAAAGCAAATTGATAATTTTCTAAACTTATACGTTTTCTATCTGGTTGTCTTGAATGAACTAAATTGTAACCAAAACCCCAATCCAAATCAATTTTTCCAGAACTATGGTTTCCTTCTAATTGATTTATTATCATTTGAGTTTGATCAAACTGAACATTCATTTGGTAAAATCCTTTATCAGTATCTAATATGGCATCTCTATTTCTTCCTTGACCATCAGTACCAAAATACCCAACAACATCTGAAGAGTTATTAATAAATAAAGAAGTATATTTTAAGTTATTTTTATCATTAAACCTATAATTGGCACTTCCTAAAACAGTTGAAGTTGTAGAATATTCATATTCTTCAGCAGCGTCAAAAGCCTTTTTCTCAGTTAAAGTATAATCAACTGCAGAACCACTTCTGTATTCATAACCATTTTCAAAAGATCCAGTTACAAACAAGCTTAATCGAGAATCATCCTTAAAATTAAAAGAATATCCTGCAGAACCACCAAAATTAATATTTATTGGTGTTCCAGCATCTTCAGGATCTATACCGTGTGATAAAATAATGGCAAATGGGTTATGAGCATAGCGCCCATAATAACCAAAATATCCAGTTCCTTCACTTCTAACAAAATCTTTACCTATTGCATTGGTATTAAAACTAGACCCAGCCGACAATTCAAAAAACCCTTTTCCTGTATAATCCTTAGAGGTGATATCTACATTACCTGCAGAAAAATCACCATAAAATTTTGACGAATATGCTTTGGATACAGATACATTTTCTATAACGTCTGTTGAGAAAAGATTTAAATCTATATTCTTCTTATTAACGTTGTTAGATGGTAGAGACAAGCCATTTAAAGTAGTATTTAAATAACGGTCTCCCAACCCTCTTACATAAACATTACTTGAACCTTCCTGTTTTGAAATACCAGAAATTTTGGCAATTGCTCCTGCCGCATCGCTAACACCTTTTCTTGATAATTCTTCAGCACCAATACTTACTTGAATGGCAACAGCCTTCTTTTGTTCTAGCAATAAAGCGGTTTCGCTTTCTCTTTTTGTAGTAGTAGTTATAACAATCTCATCTAATGAAGCAGCACTTGCGCTCATTGGCACATTAATTTCTGTTACTTTACCTGCAATAATATTTGCTGTAATTTCTATGGTTTCGTAACCAACAAAACTAAAGATTACGGTATATGATCCAGCTTCTAAATTTTGAATACCATATAAACCATCTATATCGGAGGTCGTTCCCTTGGTTGTTCCTTTAATTAAGACATTAGCAAATGCTAAAGGCTCGTTGTTGTATTCTTTATCTGTTAGTATTCCAACTACCGAACCTGTACTTTGAGCGTATGAAAGCGAAGATGTAAACAGTATAAATAATAATATAAATTTTCTCATTAGATTAATTAGTTTTCTTGGCGCAAAGAAAGGCACACTTTTTAAATTGGATGTTAATTGGAAGTTAAACAACAGTCATGAAAGGGTTATCTAAACGTTACCTAATTTTCAATTATTTCTTGATTAATAAACATTAAATTAACATTGATTATTCTGAAAAAATAGACACTAAAAACGTAAATTGTTTCTAAAATTAAAATTGAAGAAAAAAAGAAAAAAAATCTAAAACGAATTAAAACGGGAGCTTCAATTAGTATGAGTAAAAGAATGAATAAGATACCCAAAAACTAAAAATGGTATTAAGGTGTTTGGTTTAAGAAAAGAGATTTTATTGGAACTTTGTTCTGTATTAATTTAATACAGAAGCCGTTTTATCTTCTTTTTGAGCAATACTGGTTATAGAAGCCAGTTCAAATAAAGAAACCGTGCTTGCGTTCAAGCCTAATATTATTTCAGTTGGTAAGCCAGAAACAATTTTTACATGTAGTTCTTGAGTTTCATAACCAACAAAACTGCAAACCAACGTATAATCACCGTCTTCTAAGTTTTCAATAACAAATAAACCAGTAACATCTGAATTTGATTTCATTGAAGTTCCTTTAACCGCAACATCTGCAAACACTAAAGGACCGTTTTGCACTTCTTTATCCATTATTTTGCCAACAATCATTCCAGTGTTTTGGGCAAAACATAAACTTGTAAAAGCAAGGATAAATAAAGTAATTACGTTTTTCATTTCTATGATGTAAATTATGCTACAAATAAATAGCTTTACTTTAACTCTAATGTTACCTAAATATTAAACAACCGTAATTATTATGTTACTTTAATGTTACCAAACTTTCAATTTTATTTTTGCTAAATTTGGTTATCTTGCCTGAGCTTAAAATTATATGATGAACTGGGAACAATTACTATCCTTAAAACGCTTTGGCGACACCAATAAACGTATTAGAAAAGAACAAGACGAAACCCGTTTAGGGTTTGAAGTTGATTACGATCGTGTTATTTTTTCATCAGAATTTAGAAGTCTTCAAGACAAAACACAAGTTATTCCGTTGTCGCAAACCGATTTTGTACACACGCGTTTAACCCACAGTTTAGAAGTGAGTGTGGTAGGGCGCTCTTTAGGGCGACTGGTTGGGAAAAAATTATTGGAAAAACATCCGCATTTACAAAACGTGCATGGGTATCAAGTCAACGATTTTGGAGCTATTGTAGCTGCCGCGGCTTTGGCGCATGATATTGGGAATCCGCCTTTCGGACATTCAGGAGAAAAAGCCATTGGTGAATTTTTCAAAACTGGTGCAGGAATTCAATATAAAGACCAGTTAACAGCCAAAGAATATCAAGATTTATGCGATTTTGAAGGCAATGCTAATGGGTTTAAAATTTTAACCGAAAGTAGGGCGGGACGCCATGGCGGTTTACGATTAAGCTATGCTACACTAGGGGCTTTTACAAAATACCCCAAAGAATCGTTGCCAAAAAAACCAACAAAACACATTGCTGATAAAAAATATGGGTTTTTTCAATCTGAAAAAGAACTGTTTGTTGATGTAGCAAACGAATTAGGATTAATAAAACGAAGTGAAAAGGATATTAGCTTTTCACGCCATCCATTAGCATTTTTGGTTGAGGCTGCCGATGATATTTGTTATACTATTATTGATTTTGAAGACGGTATCAATCTCGGACTTATACAAGAAGAATATGCGCTTGAATATTTAATCAATTTGGTTCGAGATAAAATTAAAACCAATAATTATTACGCCCTTACCACAAAAGAAGACCGAGTAAGTTATTTAAGAGCCCTTGCTATAGGAGCTTTAATAGACGAAGCGGTCGAAATTTTCATGAAAAATGAAGATGCTATCTTAAACGGGGATTTTGATTGTGCCTTATTGGATAAAAGTAAATACGAAGCACAAATAAACGATATTATTAAAATTAGTATTGAAAATATTTACCAATCAACCGAAGTTGTCGATAAGGAAATTGCTGGGTATGGTGTGTTAAACACCTTGTTAAAGATCTACACCAATGCGGTAAATAATTGTTTCAATAACACCGCTTCAAATTACGATAAACTTATTTTAAAGGTCTTACCAAAAACTATTATGGATCATTCCAGTTTATATAATCGGTTGTCAAATGTGTGTTATCATGTCTCTTTGCTATCTGATAGTAAAGCCATACTAGAATACAAAAAAATAAAAGGCATCGATTTTTAATTAGGCGTTACCACAAGGGTCGGGCTTTCTGCTATATCTTTTTAAAAGGTC
>JBNMNO010000092.1:0-9676 GCA_051275695.1 Mariniflexile sp. | reverse complement strand
ACCTCTATTATGCCTTTTAATGAAAACTTCCCTTTAGAAGAATTAAAAGAAGCTTTAGAATATTGGTATGCTAAAACCAAGCGCCAAATTAGTTATGAATATGTAGTTTGGAAAGGTATTAACGACTCGCAAAAAGATATTGATGCCTTTGTTGAGTTTTGTAAATATGTGCCTTGTAAAGTTAATATTATAGAATACAATCCCATTGATGATGGTGATTTTCAGCAAGCATCAAATGAAGCTTTAGAAAACTACATTAGTAATTTAGAAAAAAACAGAATTGTGGTTAATGTGCGTAGAAGTAGGGGTAAAGATATTGATGCGGCTTGCGGCCAATTAGCAAATAAAAGTTAAAATATAAGTTCTAAAACTTATATTTGATTGTTCATAATACAGAATATTGAAAATAGTAGAGCAAATAAAACAACCTATAGCCTTTGAAATGGATCTTTTCGAGCAAAAGTTCTTGTTATCAATGTCTAGTAAAGTGGCTTTACTTAATAGAATCACAACCTATATTGTAAACCGAAAAGGCAAACAGATGCGCCCCATGTTTGTGTTTTTGGTTGCGAAAATGGTGTCGAATGGAGAAGTAAGCGAACGCACCTATAGAGGTGCTGCGGTTATTGAGCTAATACATACAGCAACATTAGTGCACGACGATGTGGTAGATGATAGTAATAGGCGTCGCGGTTTCTTTTCTATTAATGCACTATGGAAAAATAAAATAGCCGTTTTAATTGGCGATTATTTATTGTCTAAAGGCTTGCTTTTAAGTATTGATAATAACGATTTTGATTTGCTTAAAATCATATCCATTGCGGTGCGTGAAATGAGTGAAGGTGAGTTACTGCAAATAGAAAAAGCCCGCAAATTAGATATAACCGAAGCTGTTTATTACGAAATTATTCGTCAAAAAACAGCAACCTTAATTGCAGCTTGTTGTAGTTTGGGTGCAGCATCGGTCAAACCAGAATCGCTTTACGTAGAATCCATGCGTAAGTTTGGTGAACTTATAGGTATGGCGTTTCAAATTAAAGATGATTTATTCGATTATGGCAACGAGCAAATAGGAAAACCCACAGGGATCGATATTAAAGAACAAAAAATGACCTTGCCTTTAATATACGTGCTTAATAACGCCAATAAAAAAGAGAAAAGCTGGTTGATCAATTCTGTCAAAAACCATAATAAGGATTCCAAGCGTGTAAAAGAAGTGGTTGCTTTTGTGAAAAATAATGGCGGATTGGATTATGCCGTTACCAGGATGAAACAATTTCAAGAAGAAGCATTACAAATCCTTAAAACTTACCCGGATTCTGACTATAAAAATTCACTGGAATTGATGGTGAATTATGTGATTGAAAGGAAGAAGTAATTTGTTTTATTTCTGAGTGTTCGTTTACCTTGAGTTATAATATTTTTAATTGTTTATATCAATTGTAAACGAAGTTATAAATTATTTCGTAGTCGGTTAATCTCAAAAACACAGTTAATAACCCTAAAAAACGCCTTTAAAAAAATTATTGTTGCTGTTGTTGCTGTTGTTGCTGAATCCGTTCTAAATTACGTTGGTAACTATTGTTAGTCCCAGAACCAGTAAATGTATTTGGTGGTATTACGGCAGCTTCTTTACTTTTTGTAGTGCTTATTTCAACCTTAACAAATAAATCTGATTCTACTTTTCTTTTGAAAACCCCTTTTACAGGAGAACAATCATCGTAATTTCTACCAACTGCAATACGAACATGGTTTTCGTTAGCTATGGCGTTGTTTGTTGGGTCTATTCCAAGCCAACCATAAAAAGGAATATAAACTTCAATCCAGGCATGGGTAGCACCTTCACCTCGTGTTATATCATCGCTTGGACAAATATAACCACTTACATAGCGTGCAGGGATACCACACATTCTAACTATTTGAAGTAATATGTTTGTAAAATCTTGACAAACGCCGGCTTTTAAATTCCAAACATCCTCTATAGTCGAATTAACGTTTGTAACGCCCTGTATATATTTAAAGTTGGTGTAAATATACTCGCAAAGTTCTAAAGCCGCTTTATAAGGTGTTTTCTCGGTAAGATTTTTTGAACGGATTAAGTTTAAAACATCTTCAGAGCCACTAAATTTCGAGTATTGCAAAAAATCAAAATAATTACTATCATATTTTATTGATTTTAATTCATTCCATTGGGTTGCGACATCGGTACTGTCATCTGGGAATAGTTTACTCGTAGTAATAACCTCTAAATCTGATATAATTGATAATTCATCATGAGGCTCTGAAACCAAAAAAGTACCTACACGATTATTATAAAAATCGATATAAGTTTCTATAAAGGGACTGTTTGTAATTGATAAAAAATGAGACACCACTTTTTGATAGTCATCATTAATGGGATGCAACCTAATTAAGTTTGCACCATCAATTACTGTGTTGCTATAACTGTATTTTGTAATATGTTTTATATAGAATGTTGCCATTTTAATTAAAAAATCAATTAGTATTAGAAAAGTAAACGGAATTAATATTCAGTGAGATATTTCTGATATCATCTTTAATTCCTTCAATATAATTATTCAAACCTTGTGCATTAATGCTTTCGATAGTGGTGTATTTTATGGTGCTTTCGAGTTTTCCAAGTAAAAATTCTAAATTATTTTTTTCAAGCTCGTTACTTTCAATTAGCTGATTAATATGCCTGCTAAGTTTGTTGACACAATAATACACCGATCTTGGAAATAATTTATCCTGAAAAACCATACTGATAATATGATCTTCATTAAAAGTAGATTTGTGTGTTTTTAAATATAATTGATAGCCACCGACCGATAACAATAAATTTTTCCAATAAAAGCCTTTTTCTAAACTATCGGATGTTTTTCCAATTTCGATGAGTTTAAGAGCCGTAAAATCTGAAATTTGTATAACACGCTCTAAAAACTTACCAACATTCATGAAGTTATATGCAGCACCGCGTTCTTGAGTAATATCTGCAGTTCCGTAATAAATTAAATGATGTTTTCTTAGGTCTTCCAAAAATTGGACAGGGTCTTCTTCTCGCAGTCTTCTTGATAAATCTTTGTCGGTAAGATACAAGTAGTAGTTATTGATGCATAACCATAACTCTCTTGAGATATGCTCTTGAACGCTTCTGGCATTTTCTCTTGCCTTTGTAACAATGTTTAAAATGGAATTTGAGTTACTCACGTTTAACACCATAAAATCAATACATTTAATGGCATCTTCAGTATAAAACTCATTTTCTGAAGTTGTAAAATTATTTATAATTGGCGTCCATGAAAAGAGTTCGGGAGAGTCCTGATTCGCATAAAAGTTCACTGTTAGCAAACTTAAAATACCATTTCCTCGTTCCATATACCTGTCTAACCAAATAAGATTATTTGCTACTCTACTTAACATATTTAATATTTTTCAGAATTATTGTAATACCCACGTGTCTTTACTACCACCACCTTGCGAACTATTAACTACCAAAGAACCTTTTTTAAGTGCCACGCGTGTTAGTCCTCCTGGGCATATGTCTATACCGTCTTTGCCTGAAAGGGCAAATGGGCGTAAATCTATACATCGGGGTGATAGTTGACCATTGATGTAACAAGGTGCTGTGGATAATCGTAAAATAGGTTGTGCAATGAAACCACTTGGGTTTTTCTTAACATTATCCAGATAATCTTTTATTTCTGCATCACTAGCTTCGTGCCCCATTAACATGCCATAACCACCACTTCCATCGGTTTTTTTAATAACCATGTCTTTTATATTTTTGGTTACATACTCAAGTTCTTCTGGTCGACCTAATTGATAGGTTTCAATATTTTTTAAAATGGGTTCTTCGTTTAGATAGTATGTAATCATATCGGGCACATAAATATAAATAGCCTTGTCGTCTGCAATTCCAGTTCCGGGGGCATTTACAATATTCACATTTCCTTTTCTGTAAGCTGCCATAATACCTGCAACTCCTAATACACTAGTGGCGTTAAACTCAAGTGGGTCTAAAAAGTCATCATCAACGCGTCTGTAAATAATGTCTACCTGTTTCAGCCCGTTAGTGGTTTTCATATAAACAAAATGATTTTTTACCACCAAATCGCTGCCTTCAACTAATTCTATTCCCATTAATCTGGCTAAAGTGGTATGCTCATAATATGCTGAATTATAAATACCGGGAGTTAAAAGCACAATATTGGGATTCGCAATATTTGAAAGTTCTTTTAGCTTTTTATAAAGCATATTTGGGTAGTTAGAAACCGACCGCACGTTACTTTTAGGTAAAATACCAGGAAACAAACGCTTAGAAATTTCTCGGTTTTCAAGCATATAGCTTACTCCAGAAGGCGTTCTTAAATTATCTTCAAGCACATAAAACTCGCCGTCGTTGTTGCGTATTAAATCTACTCCAGAAATATGCACATACACATCGTAAGGCACTTTTACACCTTTCATTTCACGTAAAAAATTTGGACAAGAGTAAATTAATTCAGCAGGAATAAGACCATCTTTTATAATAAATTGCTCATTATAGATGTCTTTAATAAATAAGTTTAAAGCTTTAAGGCGTTGCTTAATGCCTTTTTCAATTTTATCCCATTCTTCCGCAGTTATAATTCTGGGAACAATATCAAAAGGAAATATTTTTTCAATACCTTCATTGTCATTATAAACCGTAAAGGTTACACCTTGACTCATAAAGAGTTGTTTAGATAAATCTTCTTTTTTAGTGAGTTTTTCTGGGGAGGTCTTTTTTAAGTATTCAATAAAGCCAGAATACTGAGCTCTGAACTCTGCGTTATCAGAGTACATTTCATCCCAGGTACTTGGTAGTTTTTCGTATGACGAGAAAAGTTGATTGTTATCCATAAACTATAGGTATATGCCCAAATGTAATGATTTGTTGAAAAATATGTAATTATTTAACAGTTTAAGCGAATAAAAGTTATGCTTTATTCTAATTTGTTAAAAATAATTCGAAATTTCAACCTAGAACCTATTTTTTTAAGTTTTAATTGAATTCTAAATAATTCTTACAGAGAAATCATTTGATTAAATTAATAAAAAATCTTTAATAATAATAGAACTAAATTTGTTTTAAGAAATAAAATTTCTTAAGAGGACCAGCAAATCTTTTAAAAGTGGGCCGTATTTTAATATTAATTAGCTACCAACGAGATATCTACTATATTTTGGAAATATTTTTTTTATAAATAGAGATGCAATTAAGGAAAGAAAAAACACTAGAGATGCGACCATGCAATATATTATAAATGAATTTGATGAAAACGAAAAATCTAATTTCCTTTTGATTTCTCCAAGAATCCAAATTATTATTCCATGGGTAAAAAATATACCAAAGCTATTTATCGCAATTAATTCCAATAATTTTAGTTTATAGGTTTCAAAACGATTTAAAAATATCATAAAAAAAAGGCATAAAAAAGTTTTTTGAATAATCATTAAATCAACCCCGCCGAAAGTAAATGGGGCTTTATAATAGTTTCCAAATTCTCCAATAAATGCCTGAAATATAGCAAGAGTTAGGGCAATACTTAGAATATAAAATTCTTTCCCTATAAATTTATAATAAATAATATCTTTTTTTTCTGAAGATATTATACCAAACAAATAAATAGGAGTAAAGAAAAAAACATTTTGAAATACTGAAGTTACATTTAGGTATGTACCTCTTTGTATGAAAATTGAACAAATTAGGAAAAAAAGGGCTGTTAATATTTGGGTTTTCAGCTGGAGCTTTATGAACCGAACAAAAAGAGGAGACAACGCAAAAATGATCATAATGAAAGGAATATACCAGTAGCCTGTAAAATTTTTACCAACCCCAGTGAAATAATGACGAAATATTGGAAAGGATATTAATTCCTCATAATGAATTGTAAAAGAACTTAACGATAAAACACCACTAATACAAATCCTGAGAAGGAAATATACTATTGGAATTGTTGACAAAATGATAAATGGGACTAAAACATATTTAGTTTTTTTTATTATAAATTTTTTAAATTGAAATTTTTCATAAAAAATATGATGAAATAAGAAACCGGAAATAAACACGAAAAATGATGTTCCCCCCAGAGTCAGGTTATAAATTGTATGGCCAAGGATTGAACCATATGTAAAATCAGCTAAGTATATACAATGCCCAAAGACAATAAATATAATTGAAATCCCTCTAAAATAGTTTATAGAATTTATGTACATAAATAAGATTATAATACAATTTTTAAAATTTCAGACAACTATTAGAATTAGGGTAAGTTTAAATTGAATGCAAAGTTATTTTTTTTTCAGACAAAGTAACGTTTAAAACTTTGGTTTCAAAAATTAGCGTCATTCCTAAAAAAGTAAAAATCCATGGCATTTATAAAAAAACTCTGAAGTTATATTCTTCGGAGTTTATAATATATTTTAAAATTTTCTATCTGCCTCCAGGTGGACAATTTTCTTTTAAATAGTTGGTGAATAATGTTGTAAGATGCAGTGTAGTACCTTCGCCTTCTCTTATGCCATGTGTGCGATTGGGGTAGGGCATAAACTGAAATTGTTTGTTATACTTTATTAATGCATTCACTAAAATTTCAGCATTTTGGTAATGTACGTTATCATCGCCTGTTCCATGAATGTACAAGAGATTGCCTTGCAAATTTTTAGCATAAGTTACCGGCGACCCATTTACAAAATCTTCTAAATTTTCTTGAGGCAAGCCCATATAACGCTCTTGATAAATATTATCGTATGTTAATTGGTTTGAAATAGCTGCTAATGAAATACCTGTTTTATAAATCTCAGGATATTGGAATAGTAAATTTAAAGTTGCTGAACCTCCCCCGCTGTGTCCCCAAACGGCAATACGATCTGGATCTACAAAATTCCATTTAAGTATTTCTTTAGCAGCCATGGCTTGGTCTTTAATATTAATCCGGCCAATATTTCTGTAAATACTTTTACGCCATTCACGTCCCTTGGGTGCTGGTGTACCTCTATTATCTAATGAGATATAAATATAACCATCATCTGCCATATTGCCAATGTAGTTTCTGTTTCTGCCTATACCGTAAGTATCGTTTACAGTTGTACCAGCAGGTTCCGTATATACATAAAATACAACTGGATATTTTTTCGAAGCATCGAAATTGGTTGGTTTTATCATCCATCCATCCATTTCAACACCTTCGGCAGTAGTTATTTTAAAAAACTCCTCTTTTGGCGTTTCTTGAAGCTTAGATAAGTTGGCTTCAATACTTTCTTCATTGTTAATTGGTTTGTGGTTTGCAAATGAAATAAATTCGGTGCTTGGTTTTGTATAATGATTAGAAAACGAGTGAATGGCGTAATTTCCTTTTGGCGACACATTATAACTATGGGTGCCCTGCAACAATTTCGGACTCATCAAATCTAAAGATCCTTTGCCATTTAGTTTGGTTTTGTATAGATAACTTTGGGTAGCATTATCTGGTGATGCCATAAAATACACATAGCTATTTTTAGGGTCAATGTATGACAGATCGATAAAATCGTAAGCACCTTTTGTTATTAATTTCTCTTCCTTGCCTTCTAATGACACGTTGTATAAATGCCTCCATCCATCTTTTTCTGAAGCCCATAAAATATTGTTTCCGTTATTATACCAAATAAAATTATTTGTAAAATCTATGGTGTACTTATTTCCTGCTTGATATATATCTACCCATGCAGCATCTGTTTCTTGATAAATTACTTTTGTTGATCCTGTGTTAGGGTCGGAAACATAAAGTTTGCTTTGGTTTTGTTTTCTGTTTAGCTGTTGAATTAATAATTTTTCGGTTGAAGGAATAAATTCCATACGAACTAAATAATTTTGGCGAGGGTCTCCTGGAATATCCATCCAAGTGGTTTTTGCATTGTCAACATTCACTATACCTACTTTACATGCAGATGGGTTTTCACCAACTTTAGGATATTCTAGCGGTACTAATTGTGAGTAAATAGAATCGGTGTTATTAATCATGTAGAACTTCTTAATATCACTAGCGTCAATTTTCCAATAGGCGATAGATTTACTATCTGGACTCCAACGAAACCCATCGCGACAAGCAAATTCTTCTTCATAAACCCAATCAAAGGTTCCGTTAATTAATGTTACCGAGCCATCGGTTGTAAGCGCTTTAATTTGTGCAGTACTTAAATCTTCTACATAAATATTATTACCACTTACATAAGCTGCTAAATTTCCGTCTGGCGAAATTTTTGCAAACATAAGCGACGATTCAGGCATGGTTTCCCCAATTTGTTGTAATGCACCTGTTTTAATATTTAATACCCAATAATCACCTTTGGTATTTATTCTCCAAACACGTTTAGTATTAGTAAATAATAATACTTTTTGTTCGTCTTTTGAAAAAGCAAAATAACTAACGTTAAGAGGTTGATTGCTTCCTTCAGGCGTTAGTTGTTCTTTCGAAATTAAAATTTTAGAGTTATTATTAGGTAAGGTGTATTGAACAATGCCTTCGGTTTTAATGCGATAATAGGAATTGCCATCCTTAGACCATTTGAATCCGCCATTTTGAGAAAAGCCTTGGAACGATAATAAAATGAAAAGTGTAAGAACGAATACAGATTTTAGTCTTTTTTTAAAGCTAAAAACCAATTTAAAAATGTACATGTGGTTGTGTTTTAATTGAATAAAATTTAATATCACAGAAAGAATTTGAAGGTAGTATTTTATTTTAAATTGAAGCTATTTTGCTTAGGGTTTAACAGAATCTTATGATGATTATTTAGATACTTTAGTAGCAGAAGGATATAAAATAGTTATGAATAAAAAACCCCTAACAATTTGTTTGGGGTTTAAGTATCCTATTTTATTTATTATGACCATCATCTCCTATGTGGTCGTCTTTTATATCTTCATCTCTATATTGACAACATGGATGTACCGTAGCATAGGCCTTATCGGTAGCTTTTAAGCCTTTTGTGTCATGACCAACGGCAACTATGTTGCTTTGTATGGTTTTTACATTGGTTTTGCGTCCATCAAAAATAAGTTTTAGCTCGTGGGTTTTTACATCCCAAAGGGCACTTTTAACACCTTTAGTATTTAAACAAGCCTTTTCAATGCGACTTTTGCACATTAAGCAAACTCCATCAACTTCTAATGAAGCTTTTTCATTTTTGCTTTGTGCGAATGTTGCTATTCCTATTAATAGCATGGTAATTAATGATAGTTTTTTCATAGTTATTTTAATTTTTGTAAGGTGGAGCACAGTCCAGACCTAATTACAAGCTCCCGATAAACTGCACTCACTAATTTCAATATAAAAAATAATTTATATTCCATTAATGTTCGAGAAGCCATTTGTTTTTATTCAATCTTAAATCGCAATCCTGCGTAATACATACTTCCAAAAATAGGACCATAAACATAAGTGGTATCAAAATGGGCTCCAAAAGGGTCATCTGCTCCCAGAATTGGATTATTTTGACTGATATTGGTGATATTTTCACCACCTAAATATACCTCAAATTTATCAGAAAACACTTTAGTAACTTGAGCATTTAAAGTACCAATGGTGGGTGAATATTCTGGTAATTGATATTGCAATGGATTTGTTTCTGTGGCAGAAAAACGCTGTTCGCCCAACCAGTTATAGGTTGC
>JBNMNO010000091.1:0-9757 GCA_051275695.1 Mariniflexile sp. | reverse complement strand
CATCAATAATCTTTTATGGTGATGGTCTTGCTTTATTTGGTCAACTTGAAAGATATGAATTATATTGTATCTGCTATTTGGATCATTCAATTAATATTTAGTCCTATTTGGCTTAAATATTTCTTATACGGACCAGCAGAATGGCTATGGCGTTCATTAACATATCAACAAAAACAACCTTTCAAAATAAATTAAAAATCAAACAATTATGCAATTAAAACAAACCTTAATTATTGCTTTTACGCTTAGTATTTTAAGTTTAACAGCTTGGGAAGTCTTTTGGCGTTCTCAAGGAGTCTATCCAACTTTAGATGACAATGAAGCCCTTTGGGCCATACAGCGGAGCAGAGTAGAAACAGCCACTGACAATGATATTCTTCTAATGGGTTCTTCTAGAGTCCTTTTTGATATGCAATTAGATGAATGGCAATCCGAAACGGGTATTAGACCTATTCAACTAGCATCCGTAGGTAGCTCGCCGCTACCCATTTTTCATGACGTAGTCAATAACACTAATTTTAATGGAACCATCGTCGTTGGTGTAACACCTGGACTATTTTTTTCAACGACTGCACCAGAGGCTCAGCCTTGGCAATGGCCTCAGTCTAAAGTGGATTACTATAAAAAAAGAACCTATGCACAAATTTCAAACCATTTGTTATCCTTACCGCTTCAAAAAAACTTAGCGTTTTTAAGTGATGACCAAGGTGTTGATGGCATAAAATTAAAAGAATTGGTAGCAAAAATAAATACAGGAAATCGAGTGGTCGACCCCATGCCCCCATTTCATGAATTTGGTGAGATTGCAGAAGATAGAAATAATGTCATGAAACAGATTACAGTGACTGATACCGCCTATGCCAATTCTGTAATTAAAGTATGGCAGTTTTTTATGAAAGGTGCAGCAAGTGGGCCTCCACCAGATAAAGCATCAACCATGGCTTTCTTTTTAAACGATTTAAAAATATTTAAAGCTCGCGGGGGACAAGTTGTTTTAGTAAGATGTCCATCAAGTGGTGGATTAAGAGCTGGAGAAAATATGGGAGTCCCCAGATCTAAGTTTTGGGATGACCTTATAAAACAATCTAATTTAAAGGCATATCATTTTGAAGATTATGACCAATTAAAGGACCTCAAATGTCCCGAAGAATCACATCTTTCTGCTAAAGATGCCCAATATTTCACTACCGAGATTGTAAAAATCATGAAAGCCGATGGCGCAATAACCACCCTTAAAACCAACTAATTATGTTATTCAATTCTTTAAGCTTCGTCGTCTTTTTAGTTATAGTCTTAGTGCTATACTATTCAAAAATATTTAATTGGAAAGGAAAAAAGCGTATGCTGCTTTTTGCAAGTTATATTTTTTACGGCTTATGGAATCCCCCTTTAGTCATTTTACTCTGGATATCTACTATTGTAGACTGGATTACAGGCAAAAAGTTAGCTATTGAAGAAAACAAACGCAAAAGGCTATTATGGCTATTGTTAAGTATGGTAGTAAACTTAGGGTTTCTTACCTTTTTTAAATACCGTGATTTCCTTCTAGATAATTTTACAACGGTGGTTAATTCGTATGGTTATGGTTATCACTCTGAAAAAATGGATATCATATTACCTATGGGAATTTCCTTTTATACGTTTCAAACTATGTCTTACACCATTGATATGTATTTGAGACGAACCGAACGCGCCAAAACATTTTTAGATTTTGCTTTGTATGTTACATTTTTTCCACAATTAGTAGCTGGTCCAATTGTAAGAGCTCAAGACTTAATTTCACAGTTTTATGAAGAAAAAAGAGCCACGGTTAATCAATTCATCTGGGGTTTATTTTTATTGACTTTAGGACTTTTTCAAAAAGTAGTCATGGCAGATACGCTGCTATCAGATACGGTTGACAAAGTATTTAGTGCTGACAAAATTTTAAACTTTTGGGATGCCTGGATGGGAACCTTAGCCTTTTCGGGTCAAATATTTTTTGACTTTGCCGGCTACTCCACCTGCGCTATTGGGATCGCCTTGATGCTTGGTATTATTCTACCAGACAATTTTAAATATCCTTATGGCTCATTAGGATTTTCAGATTTATGGAAACGGTGGCATATCACCTTGTCATCGTGGTTGCGCGATTATTTATATATCCCGTTAGGTGGAAATCAGCATGGAATCGTGAGAATGTACGCAGCGCTTATGATAACCATGCTATTGGGCGGACTTTGGCATGGAGCTGCTTGGACCTTTATAGTCTGGGGCGGATTACATGGTACTTATCTCATTTTAGAAAGATTACAACGCCAATATATTCCCTTTAAAATCACTAAATGGAACGGTATGTTTCTGGCATTTACAACGTTTACCTGTATCAATATTACATGGGTGTTTTTTAGAGCTAGAGAATTTAAAACGGCCTGGAACATGATAGGTTCTATGTTTTATTTAAATCCGGAAGGAGAAAAAGTTTTAGGTTCTTTTGACATTTTAAAAGTAGGTATTATTATAGGAATCCTTTTTCTATGCCATTGGTTTATGAGAAACACCTCGGTAGAAGCCGTTTCAAAAAAAATATCTTCCATAGCCCTAGCCGTTGTTTGGGCCATTATGTTTTTCTTGGTTGTGATTGCACAAGGCAGTGGTGAACAATTTATTTATTTTCAGTTTTAATTTAAAAAAATGCTAACCAACCAAAACACTAAATTAAATGAAAACACAAACCATATTATTAAATCCACTAAATCTCTCTGAAAGAATTCAATCCCTTGATGTAATGCGAGGAATCGTATTATTTGGCATTTTATTAATGAACATCAATGGAATGGGATTGGCTCATGCCTATGGTGACCCTACCGTTTCGGGTGGGTCTACAGGATGGGATTTGTATACATGGATAACCACAAATATGCTATTTGAAGGCACCATGAGAGCCTTGTTTTCACTACTATTTGGTGTTGGTATGTTTATACTTCTTGACCGACTAGAAAAAAAAGGGGCTGGAATACAAGCTGCCAATATTTATTTTAGAAGATTAACATGGTTATTAGTCTTTGGATTAATCCATGGATATCTATTACTATGGACTGGCGAAATTTTGTATCAATATGCATTAATGGGATTTTTGGTCTACTCTTTCAGACATTTAAAGCCTAAAACCCTAATGTTAAGCGCGCTACTTTTGTTTTCAATAGGTGCACTATGGAATTATGTAGACTACAAAAAAGAACAAAAATTCATAGATGATGTTGCTCTTTATCAAACCTATAAATCTGAAGGAAAACCATTAACAATTGAGCTTAAGGAAACAGAATTAAAATGGGGAAAAAGAGAATGGGAAAGATCTCCTGAAGGTGTAGCTCAATATAATAAAAATATGCGAAAAAGTTATTTGGATGTGGTTGCTTTCTTAGGACCCGAAAATCAACATTCTGATGAAAATTGGCCATACAGATATGACTTATGGGATGTTTTGAGTATGATGCTATTGGGCATTGCTCTTTTCAAATTAAACATTCTTTCTGCAGAAAAATCATATCGTCTTTATGGCTTCATGGTGCTTTTTGGTTATGGTATTGGATTAAGTGTTAACTATTATGAAATAAACCTCATTATGGATAATCATTTTTCAACATTAGCTTTTGCTAAATCCTATATTACCTATGACTTAGGCCGCGTAAGTGTAGCCATTGGTCATATTGGACTCATTATGATGTTATGTAAATTACCCATCTTAAAATGGTTGAAAAGAGGCCTTTCAGCTGTAGGTAAAATGGCCCTTACTAATTATGTCATGCATTCCATATTTGCAATGTTCATTTTTACAGGTGCGGGGTTTGCATTTTTTGGAACATTTCAACGCCATGAATTATTATACATTGTCTTTTCAATTTGGACATTTCAATTAATTGCCAGTCCTATTTGGTTGAAATATTTTCATTTTGGACCCTTAGAATGGATTTGGAGAAATTTAAGCTACCAAAAAATGCACTCAATAAAAAAATAAAATATGATTAAAACCAAGCGCATTGAATCCATCGACTTGCTACGAGGCATGGTCATGATATTTATGGCTTTAGACCACGTAAGAGATTACTTTCATTATGACGCGTTTTTTTTCGATCCAACAGATCTTTCTCAAACAAATGTAGCGTTGTTTGTAACCCGTTTCATCACGCATTATTGCGCACCGGTTTTTGTATTTTTAGCAGGAACCTCAGCTTTTTTTGTTGGACAAAAACGGAATAAAAAAGAATTAAGCATATGGCTCTTAAAACGAGGTTTTTGGCTGATTTTTGTTGAAATTACAATCATGAAATTTGGTTGGAATTTCAATTTAAATTATACTATGACTGTATTTCAGGTAATTTGGGCGCTTGGTGCTTCCATGGTGTTTTTAGCAGCCTTTATTCATGTGCCAAAAAATCTAATAATTGTAATTAGTTTAATAGCAATTTTTTACCATAATATGCTAGACGGTTTTATGCCAGAATCCTGGAAAGGTCTGTGGACACTGTTACATGTACAAGGACCTATTGTAACTGGTTTCACTACCATTTTTGTTGCCTATCCACTTATTCCATGGATTTTTGTAATGCCACTTGGGTATCACTTTGGTTTATTATATCAACAAGATTTTAAACAAGAAGTAAGAATAAAATGGCTAAGATATATTGGTTTCACAGCTATTCTACTCTTCATTGTTATTAGATACTTCAATGTATACGGCGATCCAAATATGTGGGAACAGCAAAAATCATTTGCTTTTACGGTGTTATCGTTTATAAATTTTGCTAAATATCCGCCTTCACTTCTGTATTTATTAGTTACCCTCGGACCAACTATATTATTACTCTCATTTGTAGAGAACTGGAAAGGCAAATTATATAATGCAGTAGTAACTATTGGTAGAGTTCCCATGTTTTTTTATATCGTACATATATATGTGATACATCTATTAGCCTTAGTAGCAGTAACACTTTCTGAGCTATCCCCAAAACTTATGATTATTGATGTGTTTGTGACACGCACACCCGGACTTAAAGGTTATGGCTTTAGTTTATGGGTAGTTTATGTTGTTTGGTTTTTATTACTATTAGGACTGTATCCTATTTCTAAATGGTACTGGCATTATAAAAGTAATAACCGTGATAAATGGTGGTTGAGTTATTTTTAAATTAATAAAATAAGAATGAAACAACAAAAAGAAGGATTCAAAACTTGAAATTTTCAGAATTCCTGGAGGTTATATTGTGCCTGTCCTTTCTGCTTTGACTATTCTGTATTTTCTATCAAATTTAACTAAAAAAGAGATGATAATTACTACTATATTTATTGGAGTTCTTTCGATTATTTATCTTGTTATTAAAAAATTAAAAAACATCAGTAATTAAAATCAATCAACAATGAAAAAATCAATTAAGTCATCAACCGTCTTAAATTTAATACTATGCACATTTTTACTTTCAAGCACGGTTTCGATTGCTCAAGAAACTCGTCTTTTATCTGAACCTGCAATAAGTGATTCTCATATCTCCTTTATTTATGCCGAAGATTTATGGGTGGCAAATAGAGATGGTTCTAACCCAATACGACTTACTATTGATGAGGGTATTGAATCTAACCCAATATTTTCACCAGATGGCACCAAAATCGCATTTAATGCGCAGTATGATGGTAATACAGATGTTTTTATTATCCCTGTTTCTGGTGGAGTTCCTAAACGACTTACATGGCATCCATACACTGATTTAGTTAGAGATTTTTCAGCAGATGGATCTAAGGTCATGTTCGCATCTCAGCGAAATACTTATACTAATAGACATATTCAACTTTTTACAATTTCTACAAATGGTGGATCAGTTACGCAACTAAAAATTCCAAATGCTTTTTGGGCTTCTTATTCAAATGATGATAGCCGTATGGCATACACACCTCTTTCTGATGCCTTTGACCAATGGAAACATTATCGTGGTGGTCGTATTTCTCGCATATGGGTTTATAATAATACGTCTCATAAAGTCGAAGAAATTTCAAAACCAACCGGTGGCTGTAATGACAGTAACCCGCAATGGTCTGGAGAATATATTTATTTTAAAAGTGACAGAAATGGTGAATTTAATTTATATCGTTACAATGTTAACAATAAAGAAATATCACAACTCAGCAGTTTTAAAGACTTTCCCGTAATAAGTTTATCTGCTAATAAAGATGCTATTATTTTTGAGCAAGCTGGTTATTTACATACTTATAACATAGCATCGGGTTCTATTAAAAAATTGAACATACAAATAAATACAGATCTATTAGAATTAAGACCACGTTTTGTTACAGATGATAATTATATTAGAAGTGGCGCTATTTCGCCATCAGGCGCACGTGTTGTGTTTGATTATAGAGGCGATATCATAACAGTTCCTGCAAAAAAGGGAGACCCGAAAAATATTACAAATACTACAGGTGTTCACGAAAAATTCCCAGAATGGTCGCCAGATGGAAAATCAATCGCTTATTTCTCTGATGCTTCTGGTGAGTATGCCATGCATATTCAAAATAATAGTAATGGCGATACTAAAAAAATCACTCTCAATGGTTCTGGTTTTTATGCTAATATTCATTGGTCTCCAGATAGCAAAAAATTAAGTTTCGTAGATAACGGAAGAAGCTTATATTTTCTGGATATTGCTACTAATAAAATGAGTAAGATAGCTTCAGACGAACTCTATACTCCAGGTGTTTTTAGAGAATTATTTGGCGATTGGTCAGCAGACTCTAATTGGATATCATTCACCACCATTTCTGAAACTAATTTCGAACAAGCTTATCTCTACTCCATTTCAGAAAATAAATCTTATTCTATTTCTGACGGATTATCAAACATTTCAAGTCCCGTTTTTGACCCAAGTGGGAAATACTTATATATGCTTGCTTCAACTAATGCTGGCCCTGTTGTAAACTGGTTCGATCAATCTAATCAAGATATGGAATCTAGCAATTCTATTTATCTAGTTACGCTTAAAAAAGACACCTTATCACCTTTTGCTAAAGAAAATGACAACGAAGAATTAAGTGCCAAATCAAAAGAAGACGAAAAGAAAGAAGAAACAGATAAAGATAAAAAAGACAAAAAAGTTGATTTAGTAAAAATTGATTGGGATGGCATACAGAATAGAATTGTTGATATCCCCGTTCCTTCTGGAATATATACTGATTTAAGTGTTCCAAAAGAAGGTGAGTTATATTATCTATCTCGTACGCCACACGAACGTAAATCAATGCTTCATAAATACAGTTTAAAAGACAGAAAAGATGAAGCTATTATGGCTGCCGATCTATATAAAATAGCAGCCAAAGGTGAAAAGATGGTTTACAATCTAGATGGTAAAATAGGAATTACTGATATCGGTAAAAAGCCAGATGATGGTTTAATTAATACGAGTGCTATTCAAGTGAAAATTGACCCCGTATCAGAATGGATAAACATATTTAATGAAGCTTGGAGAGTAAATCGGGACTATTTTTATGATCCTGGAATGCATGGTGTAGACTGGAATGCTATGAAAACTAAATATGAGGTTTTCTTACCACATGTGGCTTGTCGTGGCGATTTGTATAGAATGATGAGTTGGATGTTTAGCGAGTTAGCCGTTGGTCATCATCGTTTTTCTAGTAGAGGTGACCGCATGAATAACCCTCAAAAAATTAATGGAGGGCTTTTAGGCGCCGATTATAAAATTAGTGATAATCGTTACAAAATTAGCAAAATATATGGAGGTCTGAATTGGAATCCAAACTTAAGATCACCGTTAACAGAACCTGGAGTTAATATAAATATTGGAGATTATATCATTTCTGTAAATGGTAAAAATGTTACAGCAAATGATAATTTATACCGTTTTTTTGAAAACACCGCCGATAAAATTATCACGCTAAAAGTTAGCTTAAATGCAAATGGTTTAGATGCTCGAAGTGTAAAGGTAACTCCTGTTGATAATGAACAAGAATTACGCAATAGAGATTGGGTAGAAGGCAATATAAAAAAGGTAGATGAAGCTACCAATGGTCAAGTCGCCTATGTATACGTGCCGAATACTGCTGAAGCTGGACACGAATATTTTAAACGTTACTTCTTTCCACAGGCGAAGAAAAAAGCTATTATTATAGATGAACGTTATAATGGTGGAGGACAGTTAGCTGACTATTATATTGATATGCTAAAGAAACCTGAACAGGCTTTTTGGAATTTTAGATATGGTAAAGATTTAAAATCGCCTAGTGCATCTATACAAGGGCCCAAAGTAATGATAACTGATGAAACTGCAGGTTCTGGTGGCGACTATCTTCCATGGATGTTCAAAAAATTTAATTTAGGAACCATTGTTGGTAAACGCACTTGGGGTGGTTTAGTTGGTGTTTTAGGATACCCGGAATTTATAGATGGTGGTATTGTAACAGCACCAAATGTCGCTTTTTATACAAATGACGGCTTTAAAGTTGAAAATGAAGGCGTGGCTCCAGATATTGAAGTTGAGCAATTACCTGAACAAGTCATTAAAGGGCAAGATCCACAATTAGAAAAAGCAATTGAAGTCGCACTTAAAGAACTTAAAGAAAATCCTCCAAAAGTAATGAAACGTCCAGAATACCCTATAAAAACCAAGAATTAAGGTATGGTCAAATTCTTTCGAAACATCCGAAGTAGACTATTGGCTGAAGGCAAAATCACAAACTATATAAAGTACGGCATTGGCGAAATTGTACTAGTGGTAATTGGTATTTTGATAGCCCTTCAAATTAATAATTGGAATGAAAACAAAAAAAGCAACCTTCAATACTTCCAGTATTTAACAGCAATTAAGTCTAATATTCAAGAAGATTTAATGGTATTGGATTCACTTATAGAACAACGAGAGCAAATAATCGCTAATAGTAAAAAAGAACGAAATATGTTTCTTAAAAACTCTTTTGATTTTGAAACTACTGTAAATGCGACACGTACTGCATTTGGTGCCTTTTATTTCTATCCAAATATAAGTGCTTTTCATGCCTTATCTAATTCTTCGGTTGCTGGTAAATTAAATGGTACAGAATTAAATACGCTATTAATAGATTACTATGCTCAAATTTCAATTATACAACAAGAAGAAAAAAGTGTAAATGAGCAATTAAAATCTTCATCCGATTTTTCAGGCTCTCAAGAAGACAAGACATTAATATTGTCTTACTATTTATTACAAAAAAAGGAATTTGATAGTCTCAACGTTTCTTTTGAAAGCATCTCAAAGCAGTTTGAATTTTTACATAACTCAATTCCCTATAGATCTGTAATAAACGAAACAACACTGCAGGAATATATTTTGGTGCCTGCTTATGAAAAATTAAATGTAATTGGTCCAAAAGTAATTTCAGCAATTAATTTAGCAACAAATGATTAAATTCTTCCGTCAAATAAGACAAAACCTAATTATAGAAAACAAAACATCCAACTATCTTAAATATGCTATTGGTGAAATTGTGCTGGTGGTTATTGGTATTTTGATAGCCTTGCAGATTAATAATTGGAATCAAAACCGTATAGAACATAAGGAAACCAAAACTTTGTTAAGCAATCTGAAGTTAGACGTTGAAACGGATATCAATAATCTAAAAGACCAACAAAACGGCTTAAGGCATCGAAAAGAATGGGCAGATTTTATTCTTAAATCACTAGATGACCAAAAGGTAACCGATTCTACAATGTTTATTACAGCCATAACGCGGGTAGGTT
>JBNMNO010000090.1:0-9800 GCA_051275695.1 Mariniflexile sp. | reverse complement strand
TTTGAGCAAAAAACCAGCCATTTACAAGGCTCATAACATTATGATACCAATTAATATCTGATTCTAATATTTCTCCTGAGCGAGGATCACTTACATGTGGTCCATTAGCGTTTGGAATTGGAGAGGCTAAATAGCGTACTACAGAATAGCGGACGTCTTCGGGAGTCCATTCTGGATCCTCTTCAATTGTTGGAGGGTCTTTTGCTATAATGGCATTTTTAAATCCAGCGGCTTCAAAAGCCTTTTGCCAATCTTCAATACCTAATTTAATGTACTTGCTCCATTTTTCTGGAGTAGCTCTATCTATATAGTAAACAATCTGTTTCTTTGGTTCAACAAGTTCGCCACGCTTAAATTTTTCAATATCTTCATCTTTCACTTCTAATCTCCATCTATCAAGGTATTTTAAGGTTTCACTTTTTTGAGCTTCAGATCCATAATCGGTTTGACTGCTTGTAAACCAACCTACGCGTTCATCAAAATAACGACGTTTCATAGGCTCTTTTGGTAATAAAACCATCGAATTATTAAGTTCTATTGAAATAGTTCCCGTACTGGTATTAGATGGTGCTGCTGATGCTGAGTATGTTTTAACATGGCGCGCTTCAATATTTAAAGGATAGCTTTTTATACTTTCAATAAATGATTTATCAGATTCTAATTTAGATACTTTAAACTCTTTTCTGGTGTAATCAGATAAACCTAAAGCCATAACATCTTTAGAAAAAAGATCGGAAGCATCAATTACAGTGCTAGTAGAGTCTTTACTAAACGCTTCAATAGGGAAGGTAAATAAAACGGGTTCAAAATTTGAATTTACAACGGCCTCATAAATGGGCAATGACTCATCAGCATATACCTTATGGGATACCACGCGTAAAATTACTTTTTTGTCTTTCTTTTGCCAGCGCAATACTTGGGTGTTTTGTTTTCCGCCACCAAAACCAATACCACTGGCTGTTTTAGCAATACGAGTTACCATAAGCATTTCTCTGTCAAAAAGAGAATCTGGTATTTCGTAAAGGTATTTATCGTCAACTATATGCACCTTAAAAAGCCCTTCATCTGTTATGGCCTTTTTAGTAACAACTTGATCATAAGGCTGAATTTCACCTTTCTTAGGTGGTTCTGGCTTTGGTTTCATTGCCGCTTTTTTTGCAGATTCAGCTTGTGCTGCTTTCTTTCCCGTGTTACACGAAGTTGCTACTAGCATAAAAGCTAATAATAACATTTTTATAGAAGAATGTTTCAATATAATTATATTTTTGATTATGCATGTTAAAATAGCTATTTCATCATGTTGATTGGGTAACAACCAAAAATATTAGTAAAACTTTAACTAAAAGTTTTTATGGATTCATTTTTCCTAAGTTTTCATTTAAATGTAATTGCTTGTAAATTAATTTATTAGATTCACAGTCGTGTTTTTTTATAAAATATTTTTAAAAAAATCAGCAGTTTTTTCTGTAAGGGTTAAAGTTTTTATTGCCTTCAATCGGTATAACAATTATAGAATTTCATATCTTGTTTAAATTAAGAGATAACTATGTCTTACTGGATACATATTATTGTTATTATCTTTATTGCTTATGTTGCAATTAGTATTGCATTGTATTATTTGCAAGATTATATGCTGTTTAAGCCAGAAAAACTATCCAAAGATTTTCAGTTTAATTACGATAATCAAGAATTTAAAGAATACAACCTTGAAACCCGCGACGGTGCTATAATAAATGGCATTCGTTTTTTTCCAAAAGGAGAAAGTAAAGGTGTTGTACTTTATTTAAAAGGAAACTCTAAAAGTATAAAAGGTTGGGGTAAGTTCGCGGTAGATTTTACAAGGCATGGTTACAATGTGTTTATGGTAGATTACCGTGGGTTTGGTAAAAGTACAGGAAGACGCTCTCAAAAAGCTATAAAGCGGGATTTGCAAGAGGTGTATAATAAAATAAAAGAGTTAACTACTGAAGATAGAATCATACTTTATGGACGCTCATTAGGGTCTGGATTTGCAGCAAAATTAGCATCCATGAACAATCCAAAAATGCTTGTTTTAGATGCGCCTTATTACAGTTTAACAAAAGTAACAGCTCGTTACGCCCCGTTTATGCCATTATCAATTTTAATTAAATATCCGTTACCAACTTATAAATGGTTAAAATATGTGCAATGTCCTATTCATATTATTCATGGCACCAATGATACATTAATACCTTATAAAACGAGTGTAAAATTATCTCAAGTTAATCCAAGCCTTACCAAGTTACATACAGTTATTGGCGGCGGACATAAAAACTTAAATAATTTTGAATCGTACCATAAAATGATTCACGAAATTTTAAATAGAGTTCCCGAAGAAATAGATTTATCTACCACAAGTATTCATGTTAAACACACGTCCAAAATCAATAAAACAAAAAATTAAAAGAGTTATAATTGTTTTATTAAGTTTATTTTTTATGGTTGGAACTTTACTTTATTTTTTTCAAGAAAAACTAATTTTTCTTCCAACGGTACTTCCTCAAGACTATAACTATCAATTTAACTATCCATTTGAAGAATTATTTTTGCATACAGATGAAACTACTGTTATAAACGCACTTCATTTTAAAAATAAAAGGACAAAGGGTGTTATATTATATTTTCATGGTAATGCAGGCGATTTATCGCGTTGGGGAACTATAACCGAGTTTTTTGTTGAAAAAAAATATGATGTTTTGGTTATGGATTACAGAACCTACGGGAAAAGCACAGGGGTTTTGAGTGAACACGCATTATATAGTGATGCTCAATACTGCTATAATTATTTAAAAGCGCATTATGATGAAAATGAGATTACAGTTTACGGAAGGTCTTTAGGAACGGGAATAGCAAGTTTAATGGCTTCAAAAAACAATCCGAAACAACTTATTTTAGAAACACCATATTACAGTATGGAAAATATCGTAAAATCCAGATTCCCTCTATTTTCTTTAAACTTTCTTTTAAAATATAAATTTCCAACATATCAATATATTAAAAGCACAAGTTGCCCTATTTTGATGATTCATGGTACGGATGATAAAGTTATTCCGTTTAATTCTGCCGAAAAACTTTTTTCCTCTGCTTTGCCAACATCGAGAACCACTTTTATTAGAATTGACGGAGGTAGTCATAATAATTTAATTGATTTTGAAACGTATCACAGTCAAATTAATAAGGTTTTACCTTAAAATTTCTTAAAAAATTTAACAGCCTTGTTTTTTTTTCTTAAAGAAAATATAAAATATGAATAAACGGTGTTAAACATTTCTAAATAGGCCTTAACAATTTAAATTAATTGCGTCTATTTGAATTCATATTAGTTTTAACATATAGATAATTTCATAAAATCTTGCTTCTAAAGTAAGATAATTATTAAAAGTTAATAAGTTAGTTTAGTTGGTTAGTTTGAGAAAGCCCAGTAATTCAAAATTACTGGGTTTTTTGTTTTAAATTATTTAAGGGTTTCTTTAAAGAAATCTATGGTACGTGTCCATGATAAATTGGCTGCGGTTTCCTCAAACCTGGGAGTGGTGTTGTTGTGAAATCCGTGGTTAACATCTGGGTAAAAATAAGCAACGTAATCTTTGTTATACTTTTTTAGTGCAGTTTCATATGCGGGCCAACCATCATTTACTCTTTTGTCCAATCCGGCATAGTGTAGCATTAATGGTACATTTATTTTTGACGTTTCTTCCTCAGTGGGTTGGCCACCGTAATAAGGAACGGCGGCAGATAATTCTGGAATGCGCACAGCCATCATATTTGAAATCCATCCACCAAAACAAAAACCAACCACACCAATTTTACCATTACAGCCTTCATGAGATTTAAGATATTCAAAAGCGGCAATAAAATCTTCAAGCATGTCGTTTTTATCCCGTTTTTGTTGCAAAGCTCTGCCATCATCATCATTACCGGGGTAACCACCTAAAGGTGTAAGTGCATCTGGAGCCAGGGAAATAAAGCCATCTAATGCTGCTCGCCTTCCAACATCTTCTATGTAAGGATTTAAGCCTCTGTTTTCATGCACCACAATAATTCCAGGTAATTTTTTAGTTATACCCAAAGGCTTTGAAAGTAAACCACGAATAGTTCCACCACCTTTTGGTGATTGGTAGCTTATATAATCAGATTGTAATCTGGAGTCATTAGGTTTAATTAAAACAGAATCTATATAATTGGGCATTACAAAACTAAGAAGTGATGGAATGGTAATGCCCCCAATGGCATATAATGATAGCTTCTCGATAAATTGCCTTCTATCAAGTATGTTATGCGCATAATCATCATATAAGTCAAAAACGTCTTGACTAATGTCTTCTTTTTTTAGATTTCCCATAGAAATAAATTTAGCGAGTTAGATTAATGAAATTACAAATTATTCAAGACATCATCAAATAAAAAAGAGTACCACAATTTAGTGACACTCTTTCTCTTGTTATTATTGAAATATCGCTTTCGCGAAATTTATAAACTAAACCATTTCAACAATTAAATCATCATCCGTTTTTGTAACGTTTGCTAATTTGTGTTTGGTTAATTCTTTGTTGTCTTTGTTTCAGCGCTAGTTATTTAATTGAGGCTTTGCTTTTTAATCAATTAAAGGCGTGTCAATACGATAATTAATATTTCTTGTTTTCTGCATTAGGTAGCTAAATTCCTGAAAGCAACAAAGCAACAATTACCGCTCCTAAAGCAAGAACGGTTACATATCCTATCCCAATTATATTTAAAGCAGACGATTTTCCTCTATTATACAAATGAATTTCGTTTACCAAATCATCAGTAAGTAAAATTTTTACGTTTGTATCTGTGGGGTTTTTATTGACAATATTCTCCAGATAATCATGTTTTGATTTAGAAGAGACTCTTTTTCCTATTCCATATAATTGATTGTCTTCTTCAATCAGTTTTTCAAATTTATAATTTGAATTTGAAACAGATTTAACCTTTACTCTTCCTGCAAAAATTAAGGCATCTTCCTTTGATGCAGTTTTTGAATCGTAAATTTTACAACTCTGAAATAATAGGGTACTTAACAGTAATAATGTGAATACTTTTTTCATAATTTTGGTTGGTTTTTTAGTTAATCTTTGCTGTATAAATAAAAAATGAAGGGTTAGTATGAAGCTAATATAGCTATTAAACGCTTATTATTGACATAAAAAAAGGAACCACAAAACTGTGATTCCTTTTAATTATTAATATTTTCTAATACAGAAATTATAAACTAAACCATTTCAACTAACAAATCATCATCCGTTTTTGTAACGTTTGCTAATTTGTGTTTGGTTAATCCTTTGATGCCTTTGTCCCAAGCTTTGTTGCTTAAACCAGATTTCGATTTCAGGTCGTTTAGACTCATGCTTTTTTGAGATTTCAAAATTTCGAAAATAGCTTTTTCAGCATCGCTTAAGTCCACTGCTTTTTTCTCTGGACGCATTTGCGGAAAGAACAACACTTCCTGTATGGATTGATTATTAGTTAAAAACATGATTAATCTATCCATGCCAATGCCCATACCTGATGTTGGAGGCATACCATATTCTAAAGCACGTAAAAAGTCATAATCAATAACCCCAGTAGCTTCATCGTCACCTTTTTTTGCTAATTCCATTTGGTGTTCAAAACGTTCACGTTGGTCAATAGGGTCATTCAATTCAGAATAAGCATTTGCAATTTCTTTTCCACAAACCATCAACTCAAAACGCTCTGTTAATTCTGGGTTTTCTCTGTGTTCTTTACATAACGGACTCATTTCTTTCGGGTAGTCCGTAATATAAGTAGGTTGGATGTAGTTGCCTTCACATTTTTCACCAAAAATTTCATCAATCAATTTGCCTTTCCCCATGGTTTCATCAACTTCAATACCCATGCCTTTGGCGGCGAGTCTTATGTCACCTTCGGTTTTTCCTATAATGTCAAAACCAGTAAACTGTTTTATAGAATCTGCCATGGTTATTCTGGCATATGGTGCTTTAAAATCAATTTCATGTTTACCAAATGTAGCCTTTGTGGTGCCATTTACAGCTATGGCACAATGCTCAAGCAAACGCTCACAAAAAGCCATCATCCAGTTGTAATCTTTATAGGCTACATATATTTCCATAGCCGTAAACTCAGGGTTGTGGGTTTTATCCATCCCTTCGTTTCTGAAGTTTTTCGAAAACTCGTAAACCCCATCAAAACCTCCAACAATCAATCGTTTTAAATACAATTCGTTAGCAATTCGTAAGTACAATGGAATATCTAAAGCATTATGGTGCGTCGTAAACGGACGCGCCGCAGCTCCACCAGCAATGGGTTGTAATACAGGCGTCTCCACTTCAAAATACCCTGCATCGTTAAAAAACTGACGCATGGCATTGAATAATTTTGTGCGTTTTACAAACACATTTTTTACATGTGGGTTTACCACTAAATCGGCATAACGTTGTCTGTATCGTTGCTCTGGGTCGGTAAAAGCGTCAAACACAACCCCATCTTTTTCTTTAGGCAATGGAAGCGGTTTTAAGGCTTTACTTAATAAGGTAAAGTCTTTAACACGCACACTTTTTTCGCCTACTTGGGTAGTAAATAATTCCCCTTCAACGCCCACAAAATCTCCAAAATCTAAAAGCTTTTTAAAAACTTCGTTGTATTTTTCTTTATCCTCTCCCGGGCAAATTTCATCACGGTTAAAATACAATTGTATCTTACCATCGGAATCTTGTAAATCGGCAAAACTCGCTTTTCCTTGAATTTTTATCATCATCAATCGCCCAGCAATCACCACCTTTTTGCCCACTTCAAATTGAGCCTTTATTTGTTTCGATGTGTGTGTTACAGGATATAAATCTGCTGGATAGGGATTGATGCCTAACGCACGTAATTTGGCTAATTTTTCTCTTCGTACTAGCTCTTGCTCTGATAATTGCGACATATTCTAATTTCTGAGTATAATTTTTAAAGGCACAAAGATAAACATTTGATTTACGATATTCGATTTTAGAATTATGAAAGTTTTGGGCGTTACCACAAGGGTCGGGCTTTACGTTACAATCTTTTTGCTCGTGCCTCACAAAAAGGATTTTCACTCCAATCCCTAACGCGGTGTGTAACAAAAAGTATATTTTTACGTCCAAGAAGTAATCATCAATCATTAATAAATCACATCATGAGTTTCTGGAGAGTTTTACTGTCTATTATTTGTCCGCCTTTAGCAGTTATAGATAAAGGTTGTGGCTCTATTTTTATTGTCTTCCTATTATGGCTTTGTGGCTGGGTTCCAGGTGTTATAGCAGCACTGGTAATTCTTAATAATCCTAAGAGATAAAATATAAAAAAATCGTAATTTTGCGCTCTATGAATAAGCAAATAGAGCTGCAGGATTTAGGTTTAAAAGACTATAAACAAACTTGGGATTACCAAGAGCAGTTGTTTAAAAGTATTGTTGACACAAAAATCAAAAACAGGCGAGAAGATGCAGTTTTAGAGACCAAAAACTATTTTTTATTTGTGCAGCATCCGCATGTTTACACTTTAGGTAAAAGTGGAAATATGTCAAATTTGTTGGTTGATGAAGTACAATTAAAAGCTAAAAACGCCTCTTTTTATAAAGTAAATCGCGGAGGTGATATCACGTATCATGGGCCTGGGCAAATTGTTGGTTATCCTATCCTGGATTTAGATAATTTTTTCACCGACATCCATAAATATCTTCGTTTTTTAGAGGAAATGATTATTCTAACCTTGGCAGAGTATGGTTTAAAAGCTGAAAGAAGCCCTGGAGAAACAGGGGTTTGGTTAGATGTTGGTACACCTTTTGCGCGTAAAATTTGCGCTATGGGCGTTCGTGCGAGTCGTTGGGTTACCATGCATGGCTTTGCTCTTAATGTAAACGCAAATTTGGGCTATTTTGATTTAATGATTCCATGTGGAATTCGTGGTAAAGCGGTGACTTCACTTAATGTTGAGCTTGGAAAAAAATCAATAGATGAGGTTGAGGTAAAAGAAAAGCTTTTAAAACATTTTAGTACGCTTTTTGAGGCGGAGTTTTTAAATTTCGTTTAATATGTGTGTCTATAATTTAGTTTAGAGCGAACTAAGCTCGAAAAAAGCAATTGATTAAAACTTAGCAGAATATTTATCTAATAAATAACCAGTTTTAAAAGGTCGCACTTCTATTAAGGTGTGATGCTGTACATCATAAACAACTTCAATAAAGAAGGTGTCTATGGCGTAACGGTTAACACGAAAGTTTTGAGTAATGCGTTGGTTTAACGATATTCCTAAACTATTATAACTCATAAAATTCTTACAAACAGACAGTTAAGCCCTTTAAAAGGGTTTTAGGCGTTATAATAGTGTATCCGAATATGCTTATTGTACTCTTGCGCATCACTAACTAAAAAGCGATCATTTGTTATCTCTCAAACAAACGAAAAATGGGTTGATATAAATAAAAGACTTTTTATAAACCCATATTTTTATGAAAAAATTACTTATTTTATTTGAAGGCATTTTAGTGCTTGCATCATGTTCAAATGAAAGTGTTGTTGCGGAAGAAGCCGCAGTAGCAGCAGAAGAAACTGCAGAAACAACAACGGACTCAGGTCTTTTCTCAAGAGAAGGTGTTAAGGTATCTGTATGCCACAAAAATGGAGGCGAAATTGTGATTGCTGAGGCAGCCTTAAATACACACATTGCTCATGGCGATGCGGTAGATAGAGATGGTGACGGGTTTTATAATAAAGTAAACCCTTGTTCTGAAACAGATTGTGACGATTATGCTTACGAACAATATAATTCTTGTGAGCCACCAAGTAAAATAGGAGACCAATATAAAGGTGGTTTGGTTTTTTACTTTTTGGTAGAAGGAGATACAGGATATTTTGTAGGAGTAACACACGGCTTGGTATGTTATACTCAAGATGCTCCTACTAAATTGAACTGGGATGACGCCAATGACTATTGTGCAAACTTTGGACCAATAAATGATTGGCGTTTGCCAAGCAAAATTGAGTTGGACGCAATGTATGTAAATAAAGTGACTTTAGAGGCAGTACCAGGATTTGAAGCATTTGAATTTGACGACGTAAGTACCTACTGGAGTTCTACGGAGTACGATAACGATTACGCGTGGGTACAGAATTTCAGCGATGGTAATCAGGGCGGCATCAGTAAGAACTACACAAGCAACGTGCGTGCAGTTCGGGCTTTTTAATTATTTAACAATTTAATTATTTAATTTAAAGCCGCGTAAGCGGACGGTTTTATTTAAAAAAAACACAAAATCCAATACTACCGTAAAAAGGTGGTGTTGGTTTTTGTGTTTTATAAAAATAATCACCCGTCATTACGAGGAATGAGGAACGAAAGACGCGGTAACCTCATGAAGCAAAACAAAAAACAAACAGATTGCCACGTCATGCTTCCTCGCAATGACGCAACCCACCGTCATTACGAGGGAAGTATGACCGAAGTAATCTCATGAATAGAACTTAAAACAGACAGATTGCTACGTCGTACCTCCTCGCAATGACGTTAATTATAAGCAGATTGCTACGTCGTACCTCCTCGCAATGACGTTAATTATAAGCAGATTGCTACGTCGTACCTCCTCGCAATGACGTTAAGTATAAGCAGATTGCTACGTCGTACCTCCTCGCAATGACGTTAAGTATAAGCAGATTGCCACGTCATGCTTCCTCGCAATGACGCAACCCACCGTCATTACGAGGGAAGTATGACCGAAGTAATCTCATGAATAGAACTTAAAACAGACAGATTGCTAC
>JBNMNO010000089.1:0-10237 GCA_051275695.1 Mariniflexile sp. | reverse complement strand
TTATCATATAAATTAATTGTTTCATTTGGGTCTTTTTCTAAATCGAATAATTCCCATTCGTTCATATCATAATAGTAATGGATTAACTTATATCTGGCTGTTCTAATTCCATAATGTGGTTGAACGTGATGCCAATAAGGATATTCGTAATAATGATAATACACAGCATCTCTAAAAGGCTTTTGGGTTCTGTTTTCTAAAACGGGCACAAAACTTTTCCCTTGCATATCTTTAGGGGCCGCTATGCCTGCTAAACTTAATAATGTAGGGGCATAATCAATATTTAAAATTAAATCGTTATTTAGACTTCCTGCTTTTATTTTCTTTGGATATTTAATTAATAAAGGCATATGCATAGATTCCTCGTACATAAAACGCTTGTCAAACCAACCATGTTCTCCTAAATAAAATCCTTGATCAGAAGTGTAAATAATAATGGTATTTTCTGCCAAACCACTTGCTTCTAAATGATTTAACATTTCTCCAATAGCATCATCAACAGCTTTTACAACGCGTAAATAGTCTTTTACATAACGTTGATATTTCCAGTTTTTACGTTCTTGATCTGTCATGTTTTCGTCTGGAGTCCAAAATTCACCATCGTTATTTCCATAACTATTCCAAGCTATTAACTCATCTTCTGTTAATCCTGATGGTGGTTTAATTTTTACGTCTTTCCTGTTCATATGACCATCGATTTTCATCCAAGCATCTTTAGCTGCTTTTCTACCTTTATAATCATCATTAAACGTATCAGGATAGGGTAGGGTAACATCACTTAAATAGTCTTCATAACCGGGTCCTGGTTCCCAAGGCCTATGAGGTGCTTTAAATTGATACATCAACATAAAAGGTTTTGTAGAATCTTTTCTGTTTTTTAACCAATTTATGGCATCTTCTTTAATAACGGTTGTTGAAAATTTACCGGTTTCTTCTACAATACTATCTCCTGTTACTTCAAAAACAGGGTCAAAATACGATCCTTGTCCTTCTTTGTTAAACAATACTTTGTAGTAATCAAAACCCGTTGGAGCAGATCCTAAGTGCCATTTTCCAATAACTGCAGTTTCATACCCATTATTTTGTAAAATTTTTGGAAACGTTTGTTGAGAGCTATCAAAATCGCCTCCACCTTCATTTTTGAAAAAACCATTAACATGTGCATATTTACCTGTTAAGATAGATGCTCTTGACGGTCCACAAATAGAATTGGTGCAAAACATATTGTTAAAACGCATACCATCATTTGCTATTTTATCAATATTTGGAGTAGGTGCAACTTCAGACAGAAAACCCTTGTAAGCACTAATGGCAGCTAATGCGTGATCATCTGTCATTATGAATAAGATATTGGGTTTTTGTTTATTTAAAACCTCTTGTTTTTCAACAGTTTTACAACTAAAAAGTGATAGCAATAAAAGGGTTATAACACTATATTTTTTCATAATTATTTAAGTATTAATTAAATTTTGATTGTTTTCTTTAAAATGATGTTTTCACTTGATTTACCAATTAGTATTTCAAATTCTCCAGGTTCTACTTTCCAATCTTTAGAAACTTCGTCCCAAAAAGCAAAAGCATTTTCTGAAAGAGTAAATTCTATGGTTTTTTTCTCTCCTTTTTTAAGAATTACTTTCTTAAAATCTTTTAATTCTTTTAAAGGTCTATCAACAGAAGATTCTAGATCTCTCACATAAAGCTGAACCACATCAGCACCATCAAAATCACCTATGTTTTCTATATCTAAAACAACTTTTGCACTATTATTTTTGGCACTTATTTTTAAATTAGAATAATTAAAATTGGTATAACTTAAGCCATAACCAAAGGGGAATAACGGTTCTATTTTGTATTTATCAAAATATCGATACCCTACATATATGCCTTCTTTATATATGTTTCTTTCTTCAATTGAATAAAAATCTTCAGGATATTGTTCTAAGGATTTAGGAAATGTTATAGTAAGTTTAGCACTCGGATTTACCTTACCAAACACGACGTCTGCCAAAGCATTTCCTCCTTGTTCTCCTGGATACCAAGACATTAACACCGAAGACACATTTGGCAACCAATTTCGCATATCAATTGCACTGCCTGCAAAAACGGCAACTGTAGTGTTTTTATTAATTTTTGCGATTTCATTAATTAAATTTTCTTGAGCTGGAAACAATCTTAAATGATTTCTATCTCCAGCTTCTCTCTCTGCCATATGTCCAGAAAGTCCAACTGTTAAAATCACTGCATCTGACTCTTTGGCTAGTTTTTTTGCTTGCTCTAACCAAGCAACGTTTTCATAATCCCAACCCAAACGAAAATCTGCACGATGATCAGTTCTAGCATATTCTGCTCTAATTTTATATTCTTTGCCTTGTTCTAATTCGATAGAACCCATTCCAACCCAGTCTGACCAACTTCCTTTTTTATTTGAAGCAATTAATTGATCATTAATATATAGTTTTGCACTACCAGAAGAATTTCTAATGCTAAAGGTGAAGTTTCTTGATGCGGGTGCTGTTAGAATCCCTGTCCATTGCACAGAAAATCTAGAGGTGATATTTTTTTCCATGCCAGCCTCTGGCACATCATCTTCTGACATCCATTCTTTGTAAATAACCTCATCAACCTCAGTTTTAATTATTTGACGCTCATTAGAATTATTATTATAATAAGTTGCTTGTAAACCTGGTTTTCCATTTTCTGTCTTAAGATACTTAACTGGGATAATTCCACATCCCTCTTCTGCATAAGTTCCTGGAGCATAATTTATTTCCACAGCTTCAGTTACGTTATTTTTTATTCCTTGAAAAGGCGTTACCATTAAATCTTTTTTAACATCTACATAAGCACTGCCTCCCCCTTGGAATAAATGAGGATTATAATTCCCATTATTGTAATGAATGCCGTAATTACCATTGGGTCCGATTACTGCTACTTTTTTTATTTTAGCTAAATTGAGTGGTAATATTTGATCATCATTTTTTAATAAAACCATACTTTTTGCTGATGCTTCTCTGGCTATTTCTAAATGTTTTTTATTGTGTAAAATAGATTTATCTAAACTAGGTTTAATATCAAAAGCACCAGACCAAAACATACCTCTTAACAGGTTTCCTGTCATTTTATCAATCGTTTGTTCTGTTACTTCTCCATTTTTTACTGCGTCTATTAAATTTTTTCCATACCAACGTTCTCTGGGCATTTCCAAATCCAAGCCTGCATTTGCTGAATTAGCTGTAGAATGCGTACCACTCCAATCGGACAAAACAAATCCTTTAAACCCCCAATCTTCTCTTAATATTTTAGTCAATAAAAAAGGATTTTCGCAACTATACACATCATTCACTTTATTATAAGCCCCCATAACACTCCAAGCCCCACCTTCTTGAATTGCTTTTTTAAAGCCAGGTAAATATATTTCGCGTAAGGCACGTTCACTAACAATAATATTTAATTTGTGTCTATTAAACTCTTGATTATTACAAACAAAATGCTTTAGATTTGCCATTACTTTTTGACTTTGTAACCCCAAGACGTAGGCTTTGGCAACCTCTCCGTTTAAAAAAGGATCTTCGGTAAAGTATTCGAAACTTCTACCTCCCCTTGGATCTCTAATAATATTCATTGCAGGTCCTGCATTTGCTTGTCCTCCAGAAGCTTTCATTTCTGTCGCCATTGCAGCGTTTATTTTGTATATTAAATCTGTATCCCAAGTACTTGCTTGAGCAATAGAAACAGGAAAATAAGTCCCCATTTCTTTAGGTTGATTTGGGCCAAACCATCCTTTAAAAGCATAAGGACCGTGCTCTATTTTAAAACCAGGTATGTTTAAACGTTCTATACCTTCTGAACCAATAACCCCTTTTTCAGGAATTTTATCTCCTGTTACTAATGCTATTTTTTCTTCTAATGTCATTCTAGACAATAAATCATTTACCCTGGATTCCATCTCTAAAGTTGAATTTTGATAGGATAATTTTTCCTGCGCCGCTGTAACATTATTTAGTAATATTAAAAAAGCACTAATAAATAATTTAGCAAGTATTGTTTTATTTAGTTTCATTTAGTTACTTAGGCATTTCAGCATCTTTACCCCATTCTTTATTAGGCAATTCGCCTAATTCTAATTTTAAGGTTGCGCCATCCATAATTTGTTGATGGGAAATAAATGGACTATTGATTTCTTTACCGTTAATAAATGCTTTTTGTATGTATTTTTTTCGTTTGGTTGCTCCTTCTGCTAAAACCGTAAAAGTTTTACCATTTTGAAGATTGATAGCTGTTTTCTCAAAAATCGGACTTGTAATGGTATAATAGGGCAAACCTGGTGTTACTGGATAAATTCCCATCGATGTAAAAACTACAAAAGCGGTCATCCCTCCTCCATCTTCATCTCCTGGTATTCCAAAAATGTTGTCTTTAAACCAAACATCTAATAAAAAACGGGTTCTTTTTTGAGTTTTCCAAGGAGCACCAAAATAGTTGTATAAATAAGGGATATGAAAAGAAGGCTCATTACCCATTGAAAACTGACCTACCATTCCTGTTGAATTTGAACCGTTTTCAAAAAACAAGTTTTTTGCAATGCCTAAAGGTTCTCTAAATAGTTGGTCTAATCTATTTTCAGCAGCTTTTTTTCCCCCTAATAAATCAATCAATCCATCAATATCATGTTGTACAGACCAAGCAAATGTCCAGCCATTATTTTCGTCATAATATTCTCTATAGCCTTTTCCACCATCTAATTTTGGGTTGATATCTACCCAATTTCCTTCAGTATCTTTAGGCATAAACAATCTGTTTTTTGGATGCCACAAGTTTTTATAGTCTTTTGCTTTTGGTGAAAATTGAAGGTGTTCTTTAGTGTTACCAAGTTCTTTTGCAAGTTCAGATAACGCCCAAAAATCGTAACTAATACCTAAGGTAACAGGCACTGGTTGTCTTTTTTCAAAACTGTCTACATTTGAAACGGTTTCTTTTTCTCCAATTTTTAATGAAGGGAAATACCCTTTTTCATGATAAAAATCCTCTAATACAGAACGTGGGTTTCCCTGTCTCCAAGGAATAAATGAACCTTCCATTAAATTTTTTTTGATGCCTTCATAGGCTTTTTGAGCATCATAATTTTTAATTCCTTTGCGATATCCATCAATAAAAATTGCACTTGAGTGATAAGCATTCATACATAAGTGATTTGCATAAACTTGCGGAAAAGTTGGCATCCAACCACTTTGTTCATACATTAAAGTGTATGAATTTAGCATTTCGTTTTCTAACTCCGGATTTAAAATGGTTCTTAATGGATGTTGGGCTAAATACGTATCCCAAACCCAATCATCAACGTAAAAAGGGCGATTGCTTGTGTGTACTTTTTTATCATAACCACTATAATATTGTCCATATTCATTAATATCAATCATTCTTTCGTAAGTTCTGTATAATGAAGTGTAAAATGTTCTTTTTTGAGCAGTTGTTCCTCCTTCTACTTGAATTTGATTGATTACTTTTCCCCAACGTTTTTTACCAGTAGTTACTAAGTTTTCGAAGCTATTGTTTGCTACTTCTTTTTGGAAATTTATTTTTGCTTGGTCAGTACTTATATATGAAATAGCATATTTTAATTGCAGCGTTTTTGTTTCTTCGTCTGTGGAAGTAATTTGTAAATTTGAATCAGAAATATTGAAAGTTAGTTTATCAGTAATATTCTCTTTTTCATTAAATATTTCAGCATATACATAAATAGTAATGGTATTTGTTACTGCAAAATCGCCTCTTGTTTCTTTGCTTGCTTTTTCAATAATTGTGAATGAATTCGTTTTTTTTTCAAATTTCATATCCTCAGACCCAGAAATAAGTAAGTTTTTTTGGGTGTCTTTTGGGAAATTAATTTTATAAATTGCAGATTTTTCACTGGGTGTAAAACTTACTATAATGCTATTGTCTATTAAATTGGTTGTATATAACCAAGGATGAACTATTTCTAAATCATGGTCAATTGTCATTTTTTCTTTCCAAGATTTTTGAGTAATCGTTCCTTTTATAACTTTCATCTGTAATATTCCTTGTCTTCTATGAGAAGTAACTTGAAGAGGGAAGGCAACTACTTGATCTTCTATAAAATCTTTTTTTATAGGGAACATTCTCATCATTTGATTAGGTAAATGAATAGTAGGGTAAGTTGGCACTAAGAATCTTGATACATTCCCGATTGTTGGGTCAATATATTTAGTAAAATCCTCCTGGGAGAAAGAAGAGTTTATTGTAAAAATTGTAATTATTAAAAGTGCTAAATGTTTATTCATTTTTTTCATTTTTTCATTATTTATTTTAAAGAATTTTAATATTACTATTGCTTTGCAGCAATAGCACCGGTAACCGATTTCGAGATTCATTGTTGAAATGAAGATTATTTATCGTTCAATCATTGAATCTATTTCCTTGAAAAACTCAGGCTGATCCGTTTTAAAGTTTAATTTAATATTCCTTATATTTTCTTCAACATTTTCTTTAAAAGTAATCGTTATTTTATTCCAGCCTCTTTCTAATGGTATATTAGCTTCGGGGATTGCTTTTTTATCCATATTCAGCTTAATTTTGAAATTTTTTGCATTTTGAATCTTCAAACTAAGCTTAGGAATGTCGGGTTCAGACAATAAATCGGTTAAAGAACGGGGACTAAACATCCAGAAACTAATGCCATCTGGATCTTCTTTAAATCGTATTACATTCCCATTCACATCTACTGCACGCTTACTTTCGTGAATTGAATTGTCGAATTTAACACCAAGGTTTGCAAGCATTAATCGAATTGGGGTTTCTGATTCAACGGGCATATCCTCAAAATTGAAACTCGCAAGTATTACATCGGATTTAGCATGTTTAAAAGAAATTAGCACCTCTCCTGCTCCTTTTTCTTCCGTTTCACTTCTATAAACACTTGCTGTTTTAGAACTTTCCGGACGTTTATTCCATTGTTGCCAATCCGTATTACAGGCACTTAATAAAACGGTTGATTGCTGAACCAATTCCCCTTTTAGTCCAAAGTTCATGGCTGTTTTTCCTTTGGGCAATAATTCAGAGAAATAAAAATCACTGTTTTCGAGTCTGGAAAGTATTGGAGCATCTTGAAGTTTAACAAAAGAAGTCGCTTTTCTGGCTTCTATTTCAAAAGGATACGGCAAAAATTCTTTCAAATCCGCTAAAGATTCCTGAGTTACTCCCCAAATTAATACGTTAGCACCTGCATTTATTGATTTGATATACATCGCTTTAACCGCTTTTTCATTTTTCCGATCAACATTATAAGATTGAATAGAAGATCCGTCAATAACTACTAACGATTTGTCAGTTGGTTGATTCCTTTCGCTAAAATTAACCCCCATTGTTTTGAGCTTCGACTTTAAAAAAGAATTTTCGGAGCCTATAAAAATAAGTTGATCTATCTCTTTGATATCGAATTTCTTACTGGGTTTATTTTTGAAAAAGGCGTCAGGAGATTTTACAGGGTTGCTGTACGCAGCCTGTATAGCATCAAACATAGGCCAGGTTCTGTATAAATCAATAGTTTGGTCAAATTGCGGGTTGATGGTAGTGCAATAAGGTCCAAGGCGTTCAGGTTGAACTCCGGGAATTCCTTCTTTGTAATCAGAAAAAAATATGCCATCCTTTAAAGTGGGCTTTTTATCCAAATCTTTAAAGCCTAAAGGCAAAGGTTTCAAACCATACCAAACAATATTGAAAACACTAGAATATGATGCTTTTAACGCTAATTGTCTAGTTATAAGGCTATATGCCTCAGTAGCCAAACCCTCCATTCTTCCCATTTGTGATTCGTATGCTCTGTTTCCATTTATCTGTGAAACCTGTTTTGGAGTTCCAAAATAAGCCTTTCCCGTTTCACCAACACCCCAGGGTTTACCTTCTGACGACCATTTTATCACAGCGTTATCATCCCCGTAGTGCCCGATTACAGTTGGCAAATTCGTAGGACGCATAGATTCTCCATCACCCGAAATCCAATCGCGTGTAGGATCGGAAGCTTTTGCTATTGCCACCCAATTATTAATTTCGTCAATTTGGCGTTGTATAATACTTTCAGGTGCACTCATTAAATTAATTACAACCGGAAGAGTTTCGTTACAAACACTCCAACCAAATATTGATGGGTGATTTCTGTCGCGCATCACCAATTTTTCAACATGTTTTTTACAATGCTTCCAATAGCCCTCCGAATCTATTTTTGGTCCACCATCGCTCGACCAGATAGCCGTTTCGTCTAACACACAAATACCCATTTCATCTGCCATATCGAGGTAAAATGTAGGATACGGCTGAGCATGAAGCCGAACCGCATTTGCATTGACCTCTTTCAGCATTTTATACCATCCCCAGGCATAGCGTCTCGTCATTTGTGGAATTCCCATAAAATGCCATGAATCAGCTTTTAATGTAATTGGGGCACCGTTTAATTCTAATTCAGTTCCTTTTATAGAAAATTGGCGCCAACCAAATCGAGTATATTTTGTATCAATAATAGTCTTTTTACCGGAAACTAAATTGATAATAGCTCCATACAAATTGGGCGTTTCGGGTGTCCAAGTTTTCAAACTGCCGTTTACTTTTTTACTAAGATTTATGATAATACTATCGCCGGCTTTTAATTCTATTTTTTTTGCATTTTCAATTTTCAACACCTTGTCTTTCAATATTCCATTATCAGCCGGTAATAGGTTCAGCTCTGTGGCATCCGCTTTTTCCCATTTCTGAATGGTTGCTTCTAATTTAAGCGTCTGCTTTAGCAACGAATTATTTTTGATACTCACAGAAAAAGTGAGCATGTCGTTTTTAACATCTGGTTTTACAAACACATCAGATATAGCAATTTCCGGAACAGCTATCAAGGAAACATCTTGCCAAATACCGGCTATGTGTTGTCCCCAAAAAGAACCGGCAACATAATTACGCCGACCATATTGCCCATTTTCATCAGTCAGGCTGGCTTTTGCCACTCCCACCAAAATTTCATTTGTTCCTTTTTTCAAAAAAGAAGTAATATCAAACTCCGTTGGGAAAAAAATATCAAGGTTTTCACCTACTAACCTATCGTTCACATAAATTTTAGCTAATCCGGCAATGGCTTCAAAGTGTAGTTTTACATGTTTTCCTGCCCATTTCTCCGGTAGGGTGAACATTTTTTTGAGCCATCCTATTTCAGCCTTCTCCCACTCTTTAGGGTAAGAAGGGAATGAAACAAAATCACCACCTTCACCATTTGTAAAGGAATTCACGTTCCATGGCGAAGGAACTTTTAATTGGACACCATCCCAATAGAACGAAGCCGGCTTAATAAATTTAGCCAAATCAGTTTCGTAAACAGGCATAAATTGCCATTTCCCGTTCAGGCACAATTCGTCACGATACGGTTTCTCCGTTTTGTTTACAAATCCTTTCATCGGATTAAAAACATGCTTATAAGTGTCTTGTGCAACAGACCGATTACAAAATACACAAGCGAATACAAAAAACAAAAAACAAAAAATAGTTTTGATTCGTAACATATTATTTTATTTTTTAATGAAAAATATTTTTGATTTTAAGGTAAAAAAAGTCACCTAAATAGTGACTTTTTGAATTGAAGTAAATTGCTATTAATTATTGGCTTTTGCTTCCCTCTCTGCTTTTTTAAAATCTGCCCAAAGTTTCATTTTTTTGTTTCCAACATAGTCTCTTAGATTTTTGTTGAAATCTACTTCAATTTCTTTTACGGCTAATTTAAATCCAGCTACGTCATCTCCAAATTTTTCTTTCAACGCTTTTCTATCTGCATTTCTTTGGGTAACTAATTGTAACACTTCTTCTTTTTGTTCATTTGTTAACTCCATTACTGAAGTCATATTATTGGTAACATTTTCAGCTGCTTTATCAATTTGAGCAAAAGCGATATTACATATAAATACAAGTGCTAGTAAAATTATTTTTTTCATTGTTTTTATTTTTAAGTTTATACAAAAGAATATAAAAACATTAATTAAACATTAATAAAGCACTAATTCTTAAAAATTTATCAATAATTAGAATTATTTTATTTATTGCGCTTTTAGTCAAATATTAAAATTTAAGACCATTGCAAAACCTAGATTAATTTCAATTTGCATTTCTAATATCAAATTTCGGTCTAAATTTCATTCGTTTTTAGGTTTTTAGTTGGTTTTAAGTTGGATAATCCTGTTTTTAACGTTCG
>JBNMNO010000088.1:0-10320 GCA_051275695.1 Mariniflexile sp. | reverse complement strand
TCACCTCTTACCATTCCGAACAGAGAAGTTAAGCCCGTTTGCGCCGATGGTACTGCATTGTGGGAGAGTAGGTCGTTGCCTTTTTTGGAAACCCTTCATAGAAATATGAAGGGTTTTTTGTTTTTAATGCTTTTTGCTAATCGATTAAGTACTGGCTAGGTAATCGTTGAAGGTCCTAAGTGATCAATGCAAGAGTTCTAGTAGAGACATCCTTTTTGCATAGCTTGAACAGTATTAAACTGGAAAAAGCATGGTGCACTACATGTTGGCTGATATCCTAAAACAAGTTCGGGAATACCTCCCAAAAAGATATAGTGGAAAACGTGGTTTATGTTCTTCTTAAAAACCTACCCATAAATGTTTCATAATTAATATTATTGATGTAAGGTGAGTAAATTTGGTAGACTAAACCAACTATAATTTGGAAATTCAATTAAATTAGTTATTTTAGTCTACATGAATATAATTATCCAATCTACCCTTAAAACGCTTTCAAAGTCTCAAATCTTATTGGATAATTTAACAGATGAGATTTTCTGCAATTCAACTGTTTCGCCATATTATTCTAGTTTAGGCTCTCATATTAGACACATTTTAGATTTTTATGGATGTATTTTAAATGTAAATTTGGATAGTGAGATAGATTTAACTGCAAGGAGTAGAAATAGAGCGATAGAATCTGAATGTACCAGAGCTAGACAGTATCTAAACTTAATTATTGATGCTTTAACGACGTTTGAATGTGATATGAATGATTCTATCTTAGTTTGCGATGACTTGGGTTTAGGTAAAGTTAAAATGACTTATACTTACGGAGCCTTGTTTTCCCAGGCTAATAGTCATACCATACACCATTATGCTATAATTAATTATATATTGGAAGGTTTAAATATTTCTATAAACGATCCAGATTTTGGCTATAATCCTACTACTCCAAAGCAAACATCGCTAAATTAATTATTTAGTGTTAAAAAGACTATTCATAATAAATTTAATGCCTTTAAATAATAAGAATACAGCCATGGCGCAAATTAAACATGCCACAATTAAAATTGGAATATAAAGAGGTTTTTCAGGACTGTTTAGGGCGATAGTTAATAAAATGGGACCCATAAATAAACTTAATAAGGCAAAAAGCAAGGTTTTTATGCCTTTAAAAAGTAATACTTTGTCTGTTCTTTTAGTTTCCATGGTTATAATTTTTAATTGCTAAACGTACATTTTTATAAGTGTTTAATAGGGATTGAGCCTTTTCTTGTGAAATATTAAGCTCGGACATAAGCATTTTTGTTCCTCTATCTACTAGTTTGTTATTACTCAATTGCATATCCACCATTTTATTTCCTTTTATATGACCCAACTGAATCATAGTGGTTGTAGTAATCATATTAAGCACCAGTTTTTGGGCAGTACCAGCTTTCATTCTAGAACTACCAGTTACAAATTCTGGACCCACTATAACTTCAATAGGAAATTGTGCTGTTTTAGACAATGGGCTATTTTTATTACACGTAATACAGCCAGTGATTATGTTGTTTTCATTACATTTTTTTAAAGCTGAAATGACATAAGGCGTTGTACCTGAAGCGGCAATACCTATTACAACATCTTTGTTTGAAATGTGATACGATTTTAAATCTTCCCAACCTTGTGTTGTTGAATCTTCAGCGAACTCAACGGCTTTTCTTATGGCAGAATCGCCTCCCGCAATTAGGCCAATTACCAAATTATGAGAAACACCAAACGTTGGTGGGCATTCGGATGCATCTAGAATTCCTAATCGTCCGCTGGTGCCGGCTCCGATATAAAATAAGCGACCTCCCTCTTTTAGTTTAGCAACTATAATAGCCACCAAGTGTTCAATTTTTGGTAACGTATTTTCAACTGCAAAAGGAACGGTTTTATCTTCATTATTAATATGGCTCAATAACTCTGAAATACTCATCTTTTCCAGATGGTTATAATTAGAATCTTGTTCGGTAGTTTTCGTAAAGCTCATGGTTCAAAAATACAAATTTTTTGGTTTAAATACATTATTGAAACTATGGTTTGAGTCCTATAAGAAAGAGATTGTAGTTAGCGGAGATTTCTAGATATCTTCAGAAAAATAATACACCAATATAATTAATTTATAATGTATCTATAAACAGCAACCTCTGATGCTCGAAAGTAACCTAAGGGATAATTATCTGGATTGGTTTTATTTATGCAGTTCCCTCTGATTGTAGCAGGTTGTGCCTGGAAAGGGTCGCCAGATTCATCATCACTTTGCTGAAGTAGAATATTCATAAATTCGTAGTAACGATTTGAAATTCCGTAATTTTGAATAAAAAATTCATCACCTGCAAAAACATCTTCTTCGGAGTGAAAAGCGAATATTTGATTACCATCGGTAAATTTATCATCATAAACCTCAAGACTAACTTTCTTTGATCCCGTATTTATAAATTCGAATAAATAATAGTTTTTTATGTTTTTAGGGTCGTTATAATAAGCTTTTAACTCTGTTTCATTGCCTGAAAAACCGCCATTGTCTTTTTGTTCAACAAACTCTATGGGAACGACTGAAGTCAATATTTCGGTGGCTTCGTAAACTTCGTTATTGTATGTAATGTTAAGGTTGTATGTACCATTAATGACAGGAATAAACGATTGATTTCTGTAAATACCTGTATTATTTTCCTCAACAAAATTAAATGTATTATTGTTTAAATCGGTAACGGTAACAGTTGCGCCAGTGGCTGCTGGTATAGTGGTATTAAAGTAGTCTGTACTAAGGGTTAGTTGTATTAGTTGAATATTTCCTGGGGTATCCTTAAACCAATTTAACGATGCATCGATTACTAATTTTGGTTTTGAAGATTTCAAGTCTACTTGAATAACATCTTCGCAAGCTGAGAATAGTAAACTTATTAACACGATATAAATTATTTTTCGCATGTGCTTAAAATTTAAAATTATAAGATATTGATGGAACAATTCCAAAGATTGATAAGCGTGTAGCTTCATTTACTTTTGTATCACTATTTTGTCCAAATGAAATACTTGCTGCATTTTTACGGTTGTAAATGTTATAAATACCAAAAACCCAGTAACTTTGCAAACCTTTGTTTTTGTAAGGTTTAGGCGTATAGGTTGCAGAAAAATCTAAACGATTGTAAGAAGGTAATCTATCAGAATTTCTACTATTATAATTAGGTATGCTTATACCATTATATAAATATTGCCCATTTGGAAACGTTGCTGGTTGCCCTGTTTGAAATAGAAAATTAGTACTGAATTTCCATTTATTATTTAACTCATAACTTCCTGTAAAGGAAACATCATGAGTTTTATCGTAGGGTGTGTTATACCAATTACCATTATTTATACCTAATTCTGTAGGTGTTCTGCCTTTGGTTTGTTGCTCAGACTTTGATAGCGTATAAGCCAGCCAGCCTTTAAAGCGGCCTTCGCTTTTTTTAAGAAGTACTTCTAATCCATAAGCTCTTGCTTGTCCGTTTAAAATAACTTGTTCTATAGCATTATTCGCAATTAAATCGGCGCCATCTATATAATCAATTCTATTTTTTACAGTTTTATAAAAGCTTTCCACTTCTAAAGAATAGCTATTATCGCTAAAATTTTTAAAGTATCCTACTGCAAATTGATCCAGCAATTGAGGTTTAATATATTTACCACTTGGCGTCCAAACATCTAAGGGAGTAGGTGAACTAGTGTTAGATAATAAATGTAAATATTGACTCATTCTGTTGTAGCTTGCTTTTAATGAGGTGGTTGTGTTAACTTGAAAAGCCAGAGAAAAACGCGGTTCTATATTGAAAAAATTAGCAATAACGTCGCTTCGCCGGAAAGATTCGGTTTCAATTGGTTCTGCTTTTTCATATATTTTAAAATCTTCATTAAATAAAACAGGTTGATTATTTTCATATACATTTAATTCATTTTGCCCTAGTCTTAAAAAAGAACTAAAACGTAAGCCATAAGAAATTGCCAATTTATTTGAAACTTTGTGTTCGGCATCAATATAAATCGCATTTTCAAAAGCATATTTATCTATAAGCTTAAATGGGTTTATCCCAGAAGTTTCAACAGTAGGCCTAATCTCGCCTGGATTAAATTTATAATAAATACTGTTTAAACCATATTGTAGTTTAAAGGTATTGGATATATAATGTTTAAGATCGTATTTTAAGTTGAAATTTTGTATTCCTGAAACCCAGTCGAATTCTACAAAGTTTAATTTTAAATCGTAATAATAGTCGGAATAAATCAATGATAAATTTGAAAACAGTTTATCTGAAAACAAATGATTCCATCTAAAATTTAACACAGAATTTCCATAGGTGTTTTCGAAAGTATCTTCAATCCTAAATACGTCGCGACCAAAATACCCAGATAGATAAATGTTATTTTTGTTGTTAAGCTTGTAGCTTAATTTGGTGTTTAAATCGTAGAAATAAGCAATATTGTTATTATCAAATAGTGGCAAAAATAAATGGGCATAACTAGATCTTCCAGCTAAAAGAAACGAACCTTGATCTTTTTTTAGTGGTCCTTCAACTAGTAATCTGCTAGAAACAATCCCTATACCTCCATTCGCATGGAATTCTTTACTGTTACCTTCTTTTTGGTAAATATCTAAAACAGATGACACACGACCGCCATAACGTGCAGGAATACCACCTTTATATAGTTTTAAATCTTTTATGGCATCCGGGTTAAATACAGAAAAGAAACCAAATAAATGGGATGAGTTATAAATAGTAGCTTCATCTAAAAGGATTAAATTTTGATCTACCGAACCTCCTCGAACATTAAATCCAGAGGATCCTTCACCAGCATTTGTAACACCTGGTAGTAGGGTAATTGCTTTAATAATATCAGCTTCTCCAAGCACTACAGGTATTTCTCTAATAGTGCTCGCCATTAAACGGTTTACACTCATTTGTGGTGTTTGTATATTTAATTTTTCAACATTTTCTGTAACAACTATTTCGTCTAAGTTTTCTAAAGCTTCTGCTAAGCTGAAATTTTTTATAATATTTTCAGAAAGCAAAATTGTTTCACTTATCGTTGTAAAACCTAGATAGCTTATAATAATTTGGTAAATTCCTTTTGGTAGTGTAATAGAATAAAAACCATATTCATTAGTCGTAGTACCTGTTTGGGCTTCTGGGAAATAAATACTAACACCTATTAACGTTTCATTACTTTTTTCTTCTGATATCTTTCCGTTTAAAGTGACTTTTTCTTGTGCAGTTGTAGAAATAAAACTAAAACTGAATAGAAAAAGAAAACACAAACTTATGTTTTTCATTAATTGCTTTTTTTTATAAATTTAAAAAGAGCTCCTTTAAAAGGAGCTCTTCTAAATAATACGTATATTTTTTTAATCTATGATGCCGTTAAATGTTCTGCTTGGTCTCATAGATTGATTAATTAAGGTTTCATTAGGTTTATAATACCCTCCAATATCAACAGGACTCCCTTGTATTTGATTAAGTTCGTGTACAATTATAGTCTCTTTTTCAGCTAATTCTTTTGCAATTGTAGTAAATTCAGCTTTTAAATCAGCATCTTTTGTTTGATTAGCTAATGCTTCAGCCCAATATAACGCTAAATAAAAATGACTCCCTCTATTATCTAATTCTCTCACTATACGAGAAGGTGATTTTCCGTTTTCAAGTAATTTTTCAGTAGCATTATCTAAAGAATCAGCTAAAATTTGAGCTTTAGGATTGTTATTTGTTGCAGCCAAATGTTCTAATGAAACTGCTAGGGCTAAAAATTCGCCTAAAGAATCCCAACGCAAATGGTTTTCAGTGGTAAATTGCTCAACGTGTTTTGGAGCACAACCTCCGGCACCCGTTTCAAATAAGCCACCACCATTCAATAATGGAACAATAGATAACATTTTTGCACTGGTACCAACTTCTAAAATTGGGAACAAATCGGTTAAATAATCACGTAATACGTTTCCTGAAACCGAAATAGTATCTTTCCCTTCTATAAGTCTTTCACAAGTAAATAACGTAGCCTCTTCAGGCGCCAAGATTCTTAAATCAAGACCTTTAGTATCGTACTCTTTTAAATAAATGTTTATTTTTTTAATTAATTCAGCATCATGTGCTCTGTTTTTGTCTAACCAAAAAACAGTTGGTGTTTGTGATGCTCTTGCACGTGTTACAGCTAGTTTAACCCAATCTTGAATTGGCGCATCTTTAGCTTGGCACATTCTCCATATATCTCCAGTCTCAACAGTATGTTGTAATAAGGTTTTTCCCGAATCATCAATTACACTAACAATGCCATTTGAAGCTGTTTCAAAAGTTTTATCATGAGAACCGTATTCTTCAGCTGCCTGAGCCATTAAACCAACATTAGGAACAGTGCCCATGGTTGTTGGATCGAACGCACCATGTTTTTTACAAAAATCAATCGTAGCAGCATAAATTCCGGCATAACTACTGTCTGGAATCACCGCTTTAGTATCTTGAAGTTTTCCTGCGGCATTCCACATTTTTCCGGAAGCACGAATCATTGCCGGCATCGAGGCATCTACAATAACATCACTTGGTACATTTAAGTTCGTAATGCCTTTATCAGTATTTACCATGGCTACTGCGGGACCGTTTTTAAAAGCAGCATCAATATCTGCCTGAATCTCGTTGCGTTCGGCTTCAGGTAATTGTTGAATCTTTTCAACAAGATTTCCAAAACCATTATTTACGTCAACACCAATTTTTTCTAATATTTTAAAATGCTTTTCAAAAACATCTTTAAAAAAAACTTTTACGGCATATCCAAAAATGATAGGGTCGCTCACTTTCATCATGGTGCCTTTCAGATGCAATGAAAACAACACACCTTTAGCTTTTGAATCAGCAATTTGATCTTCAAAAAAACTTACTAACGCTGTTTTGCTTAAAACTGTTGCATCAATAATTTCACCTTTTAATAATTTGAAACTATCTTTTAATATAGTAGTAGTTCCATTACTGTCTGTGTGAACAATTTTTATACTTGTAGCATCTGTTAAGGTTACTGATTTTTCGTTATGGTAAAAATCTCCTGATTGCATAGTGGCTACATGGGTTTTAGAGTCGCTACTCCAAGCACCCATAGTATGTGGATTCTTTTTAGCATAATTTTTAACCGCTTTTGGGGCACGACGGTCTGAATTACCTTCACGTAGCACTGGATTTACAGCACTTCCTTTTATTTTATTGTAACGTGATTTAATATCTTTTTCAATATCATTAGTTGCATCATCAGGATAGTTAGGAATATCAAATCCTTGAGATTGTAATTCTTTAATGGCCGCTTTTAATTGCGGAACAGAAGCACTGATATTTGGTAATTTAATAATATTCGCATCAGGGCTTTTGGCCATGATGCCAAGTGTAGTTAAATCATCTGAAACACGCTGACTTTCGTTTAAAAAGTCTGGAAAAACGGCTAAAATTCTTGAAGCTAATGAAATATCCTTAGTTTCAATATTAATACCAGAAGACCTAACAAAAGCTTGAACTATTGGTAAAAAAGAACGTGTTGCCAAAGCTGGAGCTTCATCGGTTTTTGTATATATAATTTTAGACATTAATGTGATAGTTTTTATATTATTATTTAGCTATTTATTTAATGCGAGGAACGATATGGTTTTCGCGATGCGAAGATACGAAAATTGACTTTTAATTTTATTCAATTAGTAGCGTAAAAGGGTATAAAAACGAAAATTTTAATAGAAAATTAAAAAAGTTTATTAGGAGAAAGAAATTATTAAAAAACTATTGAAGATGTTATAAAATACAAAAGCCATATCACAGCAGAAATTAATCTTCGTTGACATGGCTTTCTTTGAAATAACATAACGTGATCTAATTAGTATTTCTACTAAATCAATTTAAACTTTCGCCCAAACTTTTTCAATTCAAGTGCTATTATTTCAACGAAACATTCTGTTTTGTAATTTTCAATATGCATTGACCAATTACCAAAATGTTTCAGATAATTGTTTTTCTTGATGCTATTAACCTCCCCTTTCGTTTTCACGTTGTGTTTGCTTAACGCATTGCTCTTATTAAAACAACAAACCTTTCGGTTCTATTGCCTTTTAAAGCTTTTAACCATACTAGTTACCATCTACTTGCGCATTTGGCACTTTTTATAATTTCTTGGTTTCTTGTTTTTCATGCTTACACATGACCCAATAAAACCTCAAAAAACAATTAACAAATAAAGAACGTTACCTTATTAAGGAATAACACAAATTCGCTGCTTAGACGAATCCAACCGAAGCTGTTGCTATTTCTTATTGCTAAGATAATATAGATATTCAAAAAAACAATTTTTTTAAGCCGTTAGATATCAACTAATTATGAACCGAAGTTATTAACAAAAGTTAATAAAAAAAGCCCCGAGATATCTCAGGGCTTTTAAATTGCATTTGTAATAAGATGTTATTAATGTCTACGCTCTTTAATTCTTGCTTTTTTACCAGTAAGACCTCTAAAGTAGTAGATTCTAGCTCTACGCACTTTACCGCGTTTATTAACTTCAATTTTTTGTAATGCAGGTAAATTAACTGGAAAAATACGTTCCACGCCAATAGTACCAGACATTTTTCTAATGGTAAAAGTTTCTGTAGATCCAGATCCTCTTCTTTGTATTACAACACCTCTAAAAAACTGAGTACGAACTTTTTCGCCCTCTCTAATTTCATAGTAAACGGTAATTGTGTCTCCAGCTCCAAACTCTGGAAAATCCTTTTTTGTTACAAATTCGCTTTGTACAAACTTTACTAAAGATTCCATATCTTTAAATTTAATAATGATTAATTCAGAACAACATTCACGATTCTCGCCAGAGGTTAACCCGAAATTGGGTGCAAAGATAATTATTAATTAACAATCTACAATTAATAATTATTTTTTTTATTTGTGTGTTCCCCTCCAAAGTCGGGTCAGGCTATCCGCTATATCTTTTGTTCCGAAAACCGGAAACAAAAGGATGCCACTTCTATCCTTAACACGGGCTTGTTTGCAGGGTACAGTCTCAGTCTCAGTTTTCAGTTAGAGTTTATTAAATTTACGTTATTGCGAATAAGGCACAAATGAAGTAATCTCTGCAAGACGAAGTTCCACAAATGCTAAAATTTAGCAATAAACAGATTACTTCGTTCCTCGCAACGACACTATTCGTCCAACAAATCTGGTCGTCGTTCTTTAGTGCGCAAATACGCCTGTTCTTCGCGCCATTTTTCAATCTTAGGCAAATTGCCACTAAACAATAATTCAGGAACTTTCCAGCCTTTGTACTCACGAGGTTTTGTATAGATTGGAGGTGCCAATAAATTATCTTGAAACGAATCGGTTAGGGCAGAAGTCTCATTACCCAATACCCCTGGTATTAATCTTATAATAGAATCGCAGAGTACTGCAGCGGCCAATTCGCCACCAGACAACACATAATCACCAATAGAAATTTCGCGGGTTATAAAATGGTCGCGCACACGCTGGTCTACACCTTTATAATGTCCGCATAAAATAATAATGTTTTCTTTTAGTGATAAATGGTTAGCAACACCTTGTTTTAAAGTGTCGCCATCTGGTGTCATATAAATAACTTCATCATAATGGCGTTCTGCTTTTAATGCAGAAATGCATTTGTCAATGGGCTCTACCATCATTACCATACCAGCACCACCGCCAAATTGGGTATCGTCAACCGATTTGTAGTTATCACTCGTGTAATCTCGTAAATTATGAAAATGAACCTCTACCAAATTAGCTTCAATGGCACGTTTTAAAATAGAAGCTTCAAACGGACTTTTTAGTAATTCTGGTAAAACGGTAATAATATCGATGCGCATGATTATGTGTTAAGACTTGCAAAGATAATTGAATTAATGAATTTAGTTGTGGTGATTTTGGGCATGTCGGTTAACTTCAAGGTATGGTCAGTTTCTATTGGCTATATAGCCTGTTAAACTAAGTTGTATTTTTTTTTGGAAAAAGTCAACTAAAAAAATAATTTTAAAGTTTCCTCCTTGGCAAATGGAATGAACCGAAGCAATCCGGAATAGCCCACTTTAAGTAATATTGTTATTTTTTGTAATTACAACTATTAGATTTGTAATTACAATTCTAATAAAAATTATTCAACCTTAATTATGCTTAAAATTCTATTTTTAACAGACAAAGTTCCTGCATCAATATTCCATCTTACCTCAATATTTTCACCTTCAGCAACAGTAGCAATTGCTTGTAAAGAAACATCTACCGTATTAACTTTTGTTGTTCTGATTCTGCTAGAATT
>JBNMNO010000087.1:0-10364 GCA_051275695.1 Mariniflexile sp. | reverse complement strand
ACCCAGTATCGGTATTTTCAATTTCAATGTATAAAGTTGTTGGACTTACAGCATTGAAAGGATCGTTCTTTGGTATTGGGCTTGTATATGTATCGTCTTCATAAAATGTCACTGTAATAGGAAACGGCAAATCGTTGATAATTTCAGTTTCAATGTTGTTCAGGCTAAACGGGAGCGTGTCGCTGTTATTATCATTATTATCACATAATGCATAGTCTCCGGTATCTGTAGCTGTTAGCAATAAATTAGTATGAATTTCTAAAGGTACTATAGAAGCACAACCTGTCGTGTCATCTTCAATTCTAACATAAAGCGTCTGTTCTTCGGGATTTATATTTTGATAATCAGTTTCATTGGCGATAGGATTTGTTCCAGATTCTGCATCGGCATAGCTTTCATAAAAAGTAACAGTAACGCCTGTTAAACCTCCTACTATGTCACTTATAATTTGAGTTAAATCAAAACTCGCAAAAGTATCATGATCTGTATCACAGGCATCTAGATATCTGGTATCTCTAATTACTACAGGGCTTATAGTAATATTTACATTTAAACTAGTTGTATTTGCACACCCTGTTTGTATATCTATTACACGTACATAAACTGTACTTGTTGGTGTTGCTGTGTTTATATATGGTGAAGTTATTGGGTTATTACCTGTATTAGCTTCAGCCGGGGTATAATGATAGGATACAGCTAAATTGCTTTGACCAGACGTAATTTCATCATCTTTATCCGTTAAATAGATTATAGTATAACCATCTGGAAAATCATCACTATCACAAACCTCTAAATCTGTTGGCGAAACAATATTAGGAACTTGATTGACAACTAAATCAAAAGTAGTATAAGAAAAACAATCACTGTTTGAATCAGCAATTCTAACATAAATAGTTTGAGGATTTGCGGTGTTTGGAATAGGGGTAATAATACTATTAATATTGCTTCTGGCATCAGCTTCAAATAAATGATAGCTAAAAGTGTAATTTGTAAAAGGAATGTTGGCAACCAGTTCTGCGCTTTTTGTTGAAAGGTCAAATATTTCAGTTCCAACTCCGTTTGAAGGGTCGTCACATATACCGTAGTCCGTTATTGCGTCAATAGGTTCTTCTGTATTAAGTACCACAATAATTTCATCTTCTTCAACACAGGTTGTACCATTTAAAGGCACTGAAACTTCTACTTTATAGGTGCCGTTTTGAATGACGTTTATAGTTGAGGTTATGTCAGGTAATAAGTTATTGTTTAAATACCATGCATAAGACGCGAACTGATTTTGTATATCGGCATCTAAAGTAGCTATGCTCGCGCAGGTAGTAATATCTGGACCTAAGTCTAATATTTTAAAACTATCACCTTCAATAAAAACGGAAGAATCAAAAGTGCCATCTGTTTGATCTGCTATGATTAATTTGATATGATATTGAACATAAGGAACTATAACCGCAGAAGCTGTTAATACGGTAGTTCTACCATTGTAATTGGTGTCTCCTAAATTATACCCATCAAAGTATTGTTCGTTTTGGGCAGGACAAATAGGGCCGTTATTACCATAAATTTCATCGTGTATGGTATTTGTGTTTACTGGTGTATTAGTTCCTGGTACTATGGCTATATTTTGATAGGGACCAGCACTGGTAGTTTCTTTAATAAGAAAAACAAAACCATCTGAAAATTGGCATGGGTTAATTCCGAAATATTCCTCGGAAGCTAATAAATAGTTAAATTGAAGTTGATTGGAAATGGATACAATATCAAACTCAATAGATGTCGCATTTAATGTATTTGTAATACCTAAAGCGGTTTCTAAATCGGGGTCGGTTAACCAATTAGTTGAGCCTTCACTAAGTATAGGTGTTATTAAACCATTTCCACCCGAGGTAGCATTTCCAGTAGATAACATAATACCATTTTGAAATGGAAAGTTAGAAGATCCTCTTTCAAAATAAGCATAGCTCGAAAAACCACTGGTGCTCCCATTTACAGATGAGGTGATATTAGTAATGTCAACACAACTGTTTTTTATTAAATTATCTTCAATAAGTTGCTGTAAACCAATAGATCCATCAACCAAAATTTTTTGAGAAAACACAAAATTGCAACTACTTATTAGTAGGACAAAAATCAGGTAATTATGTAGGGTTCTTTTCACTTTGTTTTATTTGGGTAAAAAAACAGGGTGTTTTCGGGTTAAATACTGGCGAAAAGTAGATAATTTACAGATGAAACGCAAAAAAATTAGGATGAAATACATTATTATTTGGTTTTTAGGTCAAAATTCAACGTTTTAAAGCAAAATGATTTTTAAAAATTCTACCGTCTTGAAGTTTAACAGAAAACCAATAATCGTCAACGGGTAATTTTTCGCCATTAACTAATCCATCCCAACCTTTTTCAAAAGGAGTTATTTCTTTAATTAATTTACCAAATCTATTAAAAATGAGAATTTTAGAATTCGGTTGAAACACACCCGAAACGCCATACACTTGCCACGTATCGTTATAACCATCACCATTAGGAGTAAAGAATTTAGGAAACCCAATAACAGAAATTTTTTCATTTACACTGCCACAATCATTTTTTACATCTTTTACAGAAACGGCATAAAATCCGGGTTTTACATTTTCAAAAATATTATTAATTTGAAAGGGTGCATACACACTATTATTTTGGTCCAGCAGTCTGTATTCGTAAGTGCCTTCTCCTGAAACTACAACAATCACCGTGTTGTTTTCGGTAACGTCTTGAACACTAATAGTTTCAAAAGTTGCAATATTTGAAGCAACAACAGTTATCGTTTTCACTTTGCTACAACCATTAGCATTGGTAATAGTTACAGAATAAGTTCCGGATTGATTAATTTCTATTTCATAAGTATCTTCACCCGTAGACCATGTGTATAAATAATTATTAATGGAATCATTTAAAACACCAGCATTTAATGTAATACTTTCTGGGAATTTATTTAAACAATAATAAGTTAACTCTTCAACTTCAATATTAGGTAATTTATTTACGGTTAAAAGCACTTCACTAATTCCGTAACAATTATTGTCATTTTCAGCTCGAGCGAAAATGGTTTGTGAATAGGGTTGTGTATTAACAAACGAATTCCCTAAAATATTTTGCTCTAAAAGTGCATCTTCATAGGTTCTAAAATATGAAATAGGAAAGTTAATAGAATTAAAATTTTGAATATTATTTGTTATCTCATTAAGGTTGAATGTATTGAAGCCATCTTCTGACCCTACTTCATCGCATAAAGGTGTTGCTAAAAAATCATTGATTTGTGTAATAATAACTTCAAGTGTTAATTCTGAAAAATCAAAACAACCTGTAGCATCATTGATGATTTTGGTGTAAATAAGGAGCGGGTTACCAACATCATAGTTATAAGAATTACTATTAATTATTTCATTTGTTCTTGCAATATCTTTATAAAACTTAACAGAAAAATTCGGTATGCCCATAGTTAAAGCACCATTGGCTTCATTCAAATTAAATCTTGTAAGGCCACCAATAATACCATCTTCATCACATTGAATTAATGTATAATCATTTGCTGTGGGGTTTGGATTAAAAGTAACATAAGCTTCTCCTTCCAGAGTACTTTCGCACCCCGCATTTGGATCTACAAAGACATAGTATAAACCATCTTCATCAACAACTAGGTCAAAATCATTTTCGGGTAAAATAACATCGTTACGCTTCCAAATATAAGTGGCTCCAGGAATATCTTCTGCTGCTAAAGTATAGGTGGTTGCATCACACAAAGACAAAGATGTTGAAGAGGTATTGTTTCCAATAATATCAATTTTTTCAGAAAAAAATGAGCTTATAAAAGGAGGTAATCCTTGTCTTACATTTCTACTTAAACTAAGGGCATTGTTTACATAGTTACAAGCTGCACCTATACTATTTGGGTTGTTTATAACAGAAAGGTAAGGAGTTCCAGAATTATAGATAGTATTCATTGCTCTATAAATTTTACCGTTTGGACCTAATTGTAATCCACCTCTATAGGTTTGTCTGCTATCAATAACAATTTCACTACTGCTAATATTTGGAGCGTTTAAATTGTATTGCAGTAATGCGCCATACTGAACTGCTGGGTTGCCCATTCCTGATTGGTCAGTCATATAAAATGTTGAGACATACAGTAATTCATTATTTTGAGAAAACTCTATACCATAGGACACTTGTGGTTTAGATCCATTAAGAGAAAAGTTAATGTTTATTTGGGTTTCATTGCTTACAACACCAGTTGCTTTGTCAAAATCATAAATATATAGTCCGGATCCAGCATTTGCGGAAACTAGTTTTGTTCCATCTGGAGATAGTTTTAAATAGCCTCTACCATCTGTTATATAAGTTGTAAATGTCGAAGAAACAGGCGTTGTATTTAATCCTAGGCTATTAACTTCATACGCATGAAAGGTGTTAAAAACACCACTAGGTTCACCATTTTCTGAAGCCAAAGTGATTACCCAAATGGATTGGGTTACACAATCTTTTACTACTGCAGTAATTTTTTCTGAACTATCTTGAAGCAGGTTGCTGTTTTTTAAAGTAACATTTCCTAAACCTCCATTTAAAGTCATGTCAACCACAGAATAATTAAAACCTAGGTCAACGTCATTGTTACTAATAGCAGTATCAACGGTAAATATATAATGAATATTTGGGTCGCCAGGTTTTGGTACAACTAAGGCCGACTGCGTACTTGATGGGTCGCCAAATAATCCGTTGCCTAATGCTCCATTGGCGTTAGACATGGGTTGATGTAACCTATTCCAAACAGTAATGCCATCAGTATAAAATAATAAATTACCATTCGCATCAGAGATGGTTGTACATCCTTCTATGGTATTTAATTGACCATCTGTTAATTCAGAAACTGTCCCATCTGCATTAAAACGAATTCCAGCATTTTCGCCAAAATACCAATTGGAGGCCTCTTTTTGACCGAAACTTAAAATACTACTTAAAAAAAATATTATAAAAACTGTTTTTCTCATCTTTTGATAGCAATGCCACCAAAGATATTATAAATCTCGCTTTTTAAGTATTCTATACGATAAAAAGATAAATAGAGCCGTCCAACATAAAACGATAACTATTTCGTACCAGTGTACGGCATAATCATAATCTAGATTAACCTTGTCTGGAAATTTTGTCATGGCAATACGCTGAAAAGGTTGGTCGATTAATTTATACATGGATTTTAGTGGGAAGAAATTCTGAATTTTTTCGGCCAAATCGACATTTGATTTCCATGCCATAAGTCCGAAAACTATCCATTCCAAAATAAAGAGTACAAATAAGAATGCTAAAGCAAAAGCAGACCGTTTTATTAGCATTCCTAAAAACAAACACAAGCTAAAAAAGCCCATGAGTTTCACAAAATAAGCAATTAAAAAATTTGTTTCTCGTATAATAATGGACACTTCGTTATAGCTCGAATAATATAAACCAATACAAATTGAAATTAGAAAAATTAATACCGTTGAAACTAAAGAAAAGAATACAATAGTGTAAAATTTTGATAATATAAATTCCTTTTTGCTTAGCCCATCAATTAGGTTTTGTTTTATGGTTTTATTGCTGTATTCGTTACCAATCATGCTAACGACAACAATAGCAAAAAAGAATTTAAATTGCGATGCGAAAAACGTGGTTAAATGCCAAATTATTGGAAAGTTGAATATGCCTAATTCACCCAATTCTAAAGTAAAAAAACCAAACACATTAATTTTGATTGATGAAAGTAGTATTACAAAAAACGGTAAAATGAATGATATAAAAATAAGAACTTTACTGGTTCTATTAAGTAACAGCTTTTGTAATTCTAAGTTTAAAAGTCGTAACATTTGTTGGGTTTTGGCGTTAGTTATTATCGGTTAGTTGCAAAAATTGTTCTTCTAAACTTTCTTTACGTTGCACTAAATGTGTTAAAATGATGTCATTTTTAAATAGAAGTTTATTAAAATCTTCCGATTTCATGGGTTCATTTAAAAATGCAGTAATTAAATGTTCGTTTACTTTTATTTTTCCAAATGACGGATGATTTTCAATAAATTTTAATAAGGCATCTTGGTTGTTACTTTTTAATTCGAAGAAGCCGTGGCTTGAAATCATTTCATCAACACGACCTGAATATAATTTTATGCCTTTTCTAAGCACAACGACATGCGAACATACTTTTTCAACTTCGTCGAGCAAATGCGATGCCAACAAAATGGTAGTGCCTTTTGCGGCTATTTGTTTTATAATTTCCCGTATTTGGTGAATACCCTGTGGGTCTAAGCCATTAGTAGGCTCGTCTAAAATTAAAATTTCCGGTTCGTTTAATAGGGCAGAGGCAATGGCTAAACGTTGTTTCATGCCTAAAGAATAAGTGCTAAATTTGCTATCTTTTCGTTCTAAAAGTCCTACAATTTCTAGTTTCTCTTCTATTTTACTATAATCGACGCCTTTTATTTTACAAACCAATTTTAAGTTTTGAGAAGCTGTCATGTAGGGGTAAAAATTTGGGCTCTCAATTATGGCGCCTACTTTTTTTAAAGCATCGTGGGTTGTTGTTCGTCCGTCGAACCATTTAAAATCGCCTTCGGTTTTATTTACAACATTTAAAACAATGCCGAGGGTGGTAGATTTTCCGCTCCCATTAGGTCCTAAAATACCGTAAACGTTGCCTTTGTTTATGGTAAACGATAAATCTTTTACTGCTGTTAAATACCCGAATTTTTTAGTAAGGTTGCTTATTGTAAGTATTGGCTCCAAGATTAAAATTTTTAAGTAGAATTAAGATTCTACCACGGTTAGTTATTAAAGTATGACGATAGCACGTACATTTTGTTACATAATTGTTGAAATAATAGAAAGTTTATAGTGCTACGTTTTTGCGTTAGGGATAGTAGCGGCATCCTTTTTAAAATATGTGTAAAACAATTATAGTACGAACTAAAAATTAGCAGATCAACACGGGCTTCGACCCTACAACGATGTTTTAAAAAGATATAGCGAATAACCCGACCCTCGTGGTAACGTCATAATTCGAAAAATTAAATTTAATAGATTTAAACTTAAAAGCTTTAAATTTGAGTAATATTATATTTATGGAAGATTTAAAAATTTCGAAGCGAAAACCTTCATATCCCATATCAGCTGAGTTACACGACTATCTTTCTGAGTACAGTAGAAATATAAAATTGCCTATTTTTTATGATGATTTGTTGCGTTTTCAAGGGTCGATAGTTGTTTATGATAAGGATGATAATGATACCTTGTGGATTCGGGTTTACTATAATGAATTTGAGCGCCAGGAAATAGATGTTTCTTTGAAAAAGGTTTATACTATTTTGCATTCTGACGGAAACGAAAACACCTTGCCTTTCCTTAGCGTGGATGCTATTGATTTTTGTACGTTTGGAAATTCGAAGCCATTTAGAATTAAAATTAGGAATATTTTAAACGATAATTTCACATATTTTTATATTAAAATTGCCGATGCTTCGCGGGTTTATGGATTGGAGTTAGAGCACATGTTATCGCCATATAATCTAAATTTTTTGGTTTATAAAGACACTTTAATTGAAGAGCATATTGCAGGTATTCCCGGGGATGAGTTTATTAAAAATTTTCTTCCTAAATGTGATAAATCTGAAAAATCGCAGATTGCTAAAGAGTTTGTGAAATTTAATGAACGTTGTATGATTAGGCTTTTAGGAGATATGCGTTCCTATAACTATGTTATTGTACCTACGCACGATTTTGATCATGTGGTTTATAAAATTAGAGCTATAGATTTTGATCAACAATCTTTTGAAGGCAAGTTTAATATATATAGACCTCAGTTTTTTAAAGAAAATTTAAAAATGGTTGAATTGGTTTCTGAAACGTTCCAGAGGCTATCGATTGACCAATATAAAATTGAAGAGCGATCGATTTTAGTAAAACGATTAAAAAGTTATTCAAATAGAGTATTTAGATTATTAGATTGTATGTCACGGGATACTATTTCTAAAGAAGAAAATATAAATCAATTAAAGCTAACAATTTACGACTATACTAAAGATAAAAAATTTAAACGGTGTAATAATATGGGGGACATATTAAAAAATGCCTTAGAGTATTTAACTCAAAATTACGAAAATGTAAATCCGAAAAATTTTATGTAAACAGGAATTAGTTCCAGTTTTCATCAAAATCTAAATTGTCATAATCTTCCACATCTAAATCGTCTTCAAATTCGTCAAAATCATCATAATCATCATCTGCCTCGAACGATTTTTCTGGAGCGGTATCTGGAATTTGACCATGTACAAACATCAAATTAGGGTAAACTATACTAGGAGTTTCTTCAATAATTTCAGCTAATTCCACAAAAAAGGTCCACATACTTAAAAAGTCGTAAACGTAGATAAGTTTTGGTTGCATTTCGAAAACCACACTGTTGATAATGGTTTTGCTCATTAAACGAGCAGATACATCTTCACTTAAATCGAATAAGGAAATTTCTTCACCTTGATTCCATTGGTTATCACTTAAATAAAAAGAAGCCATTTCGGTGCCATCAAAACCAAACGATTGGGTGATGATGTTGTGCAAATCTTCAAGGGTATCTGTTTCATGAATTTCTAAATCGCGAAACACATCGTCGTCAATATCATTATCAAGTATAACTCTAAATCTGTAAATCATAACTAAAAACTATTTTGCAAATGTATGTTTTTTTTAAATTATTTGGAAAAGCGATGCAAGGTAAAAATCATAATGCTTAATAAGAAAAATGCACCTACTTGATGTGCAACCCCTAGCCAAACAGGTACTTGTAATAGTATAGTGAAGACACCCAGTAAAAATTGAATACCAACCATTAGTAATAAATAATTTATGGCCTTGGTTTGCAGGTTTGTAAGTTCTATTTTTTTTGAGTTTCTCCAAATTATGAAGATAAACACCACCACAATATAAGCAAGTATTCTATGAACAAACTGTACGCCACTTTTACCTTCAATAAAGTTTTTATACAAAGGATTTTGTTCCATGTAAACAGTTTCGTGCATAAATTTGCCTTCACTCATCATAGGCCAGTGGTTATGGATAAAACCAGCATCTAAACCTGCTACAAAGGCGCCATAAATAATTTGAAGTAATAAAATAGCAAGTCCCCAACGTATTAAATTTCTAAAATTGATATTTACTTTTGCTTTGTTTGGGAACATTAAATCTAAAGCTACCCAAAGAGTGCAGGAAAAGGTTATAAAAGCTGTGGTTAAATGTGCTGCCAACCTATAATGACTTACGTCGGGGTTATCAACCAAACCACTTTTTACCATATACCAACCCATAAATCCCTGAAAAGCACCAAGCCCAAGTAAAACAATAGATTTTTTAAGAGTTTGTTTTGAAAGTTTTTTAGTTATTAAAAAGTATGAAAATGGAATAAAGAACACGAGCCCTATCATTCTTCCAATAAAACGGTGAAACCACTCCCAAAAGTAAATATCTTTAAAATCTTGTAAAGAAAAATGATTGTTAAGTTTTTGATATTCTGGGTATTGCTTGTATAAATCAAAAGCCTCATGCCATTGAACTTCATTCATTGGAGGAAGTGTTCCGGAAATTAATTTGTAATTAGAAATTGATAATCCAGAATGTGTAAGTCTGGTAATTCCACCAACAACTACCATGATAAAAATAAGGAAGCAGCCTGTTAATAACCAGTAGATGACTTTTTTGTTGTCTTTTTCCATGTTATACTAATTCTTTTTTAAAACAAAGACTATTTTCCTTACCCAAGTATTGACCATAATTTGTAATTATTTTATAATTATTTTTTTTATAAAATTGAACAGCTTCAATTTGTCTTTTTCCTGTTTCTAAAATAGATGTCGAATATGACATTTCTTGAGACCAGCTTTCTAATTCTTTTAAAATTTTACTTGCAACTCTAATTCCTCTATGTTCAGAGGCTGTGTACATCCGCTTTATTTCTACCCTGTTGTCATCAAATTTCTTAAAGGCTCCACATCCAACAGGTTCTGAATTCACATAAGCTACAATGACATTTTTTAGTGATTCAATACCGTTATATTGACTATAAAAAGCATGTTCTTCACCATCCATCATTTTTAAATACTCATTAAGTTGATGTACCAATTTAACAAAATCTGCATTTCCAGAATCTGTTCTAATAAGGGCTATCATTTAGTATTGATTTTTAAACCTAACCGCACGCCTTCTTTCAGCATGAGCTTAAATGCTGCTTCAAATTCGTTTGGAATGTCGCCTTCTAAAATAGCCTCTTTTATGGATTCTTTTATAATGCCAATTTCTCTTGAAGGTTTTAAATTGAATGC
>JBNMNO010000086.1:0-10564 GCA_051275695.1 Mariniflexile sp. | reverse complement strand
GGTTGTCCGTATAACCAAATCATAATAAACCCTCCGGAAAAAGCTACAAATACTCCTGAAAAGTGGATGGCGGATGCGATGATGGTTTTAAACTGGAAGTACAACAACAGGAATATTAAAACCAAACTGATTGGAATCACAATCGTAAGACGTTTTACCGCCCGCACCTGATTTTCATAATTTCCTGAAAACTTATAACTCACACCTGCCGGAACTTTTAAGTCTCCGGTATCAATTTTATCCTGAATGTATTTTTGAGAATCGTTTACGACATTCACTTCTGCAAAACCATCGCGTTTGTCAAATAGCACATAGCCTACCAAAAAAGTATCTTCGCTTTTTATCATTTGAGGTCCTCGCACATAATTCAATTTTGCCAATTCTCCCAGCGGAATTTGAGCCCCGCTTTTGGTAGGTACGAGTATTTTTTTAATGCTTTCCGGATCATCACGCAACTCCTGCGGATAACGCACCCGCACAGGGAAACGTTCCCTGCCTTCAACAGTGGTCGTGATTTCCATTCCTCCAATGGCCGTTTCCATGGTTTTTTGCACATCTTCTATCGTTAAACCATACCGCGCAATAGCATTTCGGTCAATCTCTATTTCTAGATATGGTTTTCCCACGGTACGATCGGCAAAAACTGCTTCGGCTTTCACCGAAGGCACTTCTTTTAAAAGTCCTTCCAGCTGTAATCCAAATTCCTGAATGGTTAAAAGGTCAGGGCCATACACTTTTATCCCCATTGGTGCCCGCATTCCCGTTTGTAACATGACCAAACGGGTTTCAATAGGCTGTAGTTTAGGGGCTGAGGTAACTCCTGGAATATTGGTAGCATTTACAATTTCATCCCAAATATCATCGGGATTTTTGATATGTTTCCGCCAGTTTCTGTAATAATCCCCCTCTTCATCTTCAATCAGATTTTCCTGTTGAACTTTTTGGTTTATGGCGTCTTCATTGCTTAAAGTGTCGCCGTATTTCAGAATAAAACGGCCTTCATCATCTACTTTAAATGGCAGTGGGTCTCCATCATTAGAAAGGATGTATTTTGGTTTGTAATTGATTATATTTTCATACATAGAAATGGGAGCGGGATCCAAAGCACTTTCAACCCTACCCAATTTTCCTACGGCCACGTCTATTTCTGGAATATTTGTAATTGCAATATCCAGCTTTTGCAAAGTTTCCTTGGATGCTTCAATTCCCGCATGGGGCATAGAAGTAGGCATTAGCAAAAAGCTTCCTTCATTTAAAGCGGGCATAAATTCTTTCCCAACTCCTGGAAAAGTATTGGCCATTCCTGTCCAAACAGAAGTGGTTCTTACATCCCAGCCCACTTTATCAAATCCGTTGGCGGCAAAACCAAAGATACTTGGGAAACCCAGCCAAACCATAATTCCGAAGAAAATGGTTATTAACGGGAGCAAAAGGAATTTCTTTTTATTGATAAGACACCAACTTAAAATAGGTTGGTAGAATTTGACCATGCCCATTAAAATTGCCAAAATACCAGCCAATAACACGATTACGAAAATATAGTTTGAAAATACCGAATTTTGGTGTCCAAGTGGCAACCATTCTTCAGTTAGAAAAAACAAGGTTACTGCGACAATAATGAACAAGGTAATTTGAGTGGAATACTTTCCTAAAAACTGTGGATTTCTGTCTTCCACTAGTCTTATAATTCCTATAGTCACTAGTGCAAGAGGCAACCAAAAGCTGAAGTAAATGGCTAAAATCAAGCCCGAAACTATGAGGATGATGTTCCATGTCCGCACCATCCTTGCTTTCTGGATTTTGATATTAAATGCAAAGTAAGACAGCATTGGCAGGATTAGAATTCCAATTAAGAAGGAAGCTACAAGGGCGAAGGTTTTGGTAAAAGCCAAGGGTCTGAACAATTTTCCTTCAGCATTTTCCATAAAAAATACGGGCAGAAAACTCACAATGGTCGTTAATAGAGCCGTAGTAACCGCAGGAAAAACTTCCATGGTCGCTTGCTGTATAATTACCAGAAGTTTGGCGCTTTTTGAATCTTTATTTTCTGGCATTTCTAAATGCCTTATGGTATTCTCGACAAAAATAATACCCACATCTACCATTACCCCAATTGCAATGGCAATTCCTGATAACGCTACGACATTTGCATCAACTCCAAAATAGCGCATAGCTATAAAAGTCATTAGCACCCCAACTGGCAACAAACTGGAAATTAAAAGTGAAGCCCGTAAATTGAGCACCAATACGAGAATCACAATAATACTTATCAGAATCTCATGGGAAAGCGCATTTTCAAGGGTGCCAATGGTTTCGTGAATGAGCTGTGTCCTGTCGTAAAACGGAACAATAGTAACCTTGCTCACAGTTCCGTCTGCCAGAGTTTTTTGAGGTAAACCAGGGGAAATTTCTGCAATCCTTTCCTTGGTGTTCTCAATGGCTTGCAACGGATTGGAGCCGTAACGGGCCACAACAACGCCGCCTACCACATCGGCACCACCTTTGTCTAAAATCCCGCGCCTTTCGGCTGGGCCTAAATGCACCACGCCCAAATCCTTTATCAGGATTGGTTTGTTGTCCTTTACAGTAACAACGGAATTTTCAATATCCTCAACAGATTCTATATAGCCCAGTCCGCGAACCAGATACTCCACTTTGTTTATTTCCAAAGTTTTTGCGCCAATGTCGCGGTTGGAATTTTTCACCGCCATCATCACTTGGTCAATACCAATGTTGAAGGCTTTTAGGGCATCCGGATTTACATCAATTTGGTATTCCTGAACGAATCCGCCCACCGAAGAAACTTCTGCCACACCGGTAGTACCGCTCAAGCCAAGTTTCACATAAAAATCTTGTATGGTGCGCAATTCGTGTAAATCCCAGCCACCAGTAACGTTCCCTTGCGGATCACGTCCTTCGAGAGTGTACCAAAATACCTGCCCCAATCCGGTTGCATCCGGTCCCATAGAGGGTGAAACTCCTTGAGGCAAAATATTAGTGGGAAGTGAATTTAATTTTTCCAAAACCCGAGTTCGCGACCAATAGAATTCTACTTCCTCTTCAAAGATGATGTAGATAATGGAAAACCCAAACATGGAGGTGCTTCTTATGGAACTTACCCCAGGAATTCCAAGTAAGGAAGTCGTTAGGGGATATGTGATTTGGTCTTCAATATCCTGAGGAGATCGCCCGGACCAGTCGGTAAATACAATTTGTTGGTTTTCGCCAATATCAGGAATGGCATCTACAGGTACCGAATCTTTTGGAAGGAATCCAATATCCCAGTTAAATGGTGCCGTAACCAAACCCCAGCCAATGAATGATGCCAGCAGAAGTATGGTAACCAGTCGGTTGTAAAGAAAATATTTTATAAGTTTATCGAACATTTTTTGATTATTAAACCGTTAGACGTGGGTGTAGCGAAAACACCGAATACAGCAAATTATCCTAATAACAATAAGTTACTGGATAATAGAGTCTAAAGTTTAAAAATCAAATTAAATAGGTCTCGTCAAGTTTGTAGATTTGCCTTATGACGAGTGGCGGTGCATAATCTTCATATAAAGTAACATTATCATCATTACCTTCAAATAGATTAATATAAGAGTAAACAAAGGATGCGACAAAAATTTGTTGTCCGAATGTTAATTTATCAAAGGATATTTTGAGCTCCTTTTGTCCTTTTACAACAATTTGTTCCTCTTTACAACAATTATTTTTTGCCACAGAACAATCTGAAGTTAGCACTGTTTTTTCCATTTCCATGCCACAACCTTTTGCTTTATGGAAAATAGCGGTTTCAACTAAAGTATCACCACAATAATGCATATCAATAGTAAATGACATCGTAGAAAATAAGACTACAAACGACATCAAAAATGCAATTGTTTTATGGAACACAGCTTTCATAGAGCACGAAAGTACAAAAATATAGCTAACTTAAACTGATAATTATCATGATATTAACATTTAGTCTTTTAATTTATAATAATAAAATGCTGGTAATAATATCATTAAGATAATAGGTTGTATTAAAAACCGGCGCATATTAAAAAATAAATAATAATGCTCTTGTTTTGGATTAACCACAAAATAAAGATATATCAAAATAAGTACTAAGAATGAAAATGTGTAGAGAAGGGTTGAAAACTTGATAATGCTTTTATCTTTAAAAACAACATACAGAATACCTAAGGATATTAATGTATTTAAAACGTATCTTAAACTTGTAAAGGCCGTCAGCTTTAATATTTCTCTTCTTGGACTATCAATATATAAATAGTCATTTTGAAAAAATGTTAAATAGGGATCGTAAAATAATTCGTCCTCAAAAACTCGAATTAAAATCAATAATCCGAATAACACAAAAAGCAGAGTGTATTTCAAAGCGTTATTCATTGTTGTTTTTTATTTTAGAAAATCGATTCACCCAAAAAATCCACAACAAAAACACCAGGCCGTAAATAATGCCTGGAAAAACAACCGTATGAAAAATATCTTTTTGATTAGGGTAATGATATAGGCCTATTGTTAACAAAACGATGCGCAATAAGTTAGTCGTATAAATTAAAAAACTCCCCAAAATTATATAGAAAAAAGTAGTTTTAAACTTTGCTGCAAAAGCCACAATAAACGATACAAATAGAATAATAACACTAATAGAATTACAGCCCTCAATGACACGCGCTAAATAAATGTTATTTAAAATTACTTTCATTGATGGTTCGTTTGGGTGTGGCAACACTTGAGCGTTATACCCAAAAGTATTTAATGCCGATTTGGTTTGCTCCGCTACCAAATGTGTCATGTAATCTGGGTAAAATTTTGACCCATCAGAAAATTGTAAATAACACTTATACAACACAGAAAAAGTTATGTATACCAACAAAAAAGTAAGTATAAACTTTATCACCAACTTATATTTTACAAATAATGTTTTCAAAAAAAAACTTTAAATTATTTTTAGAAGGTTAAAATTATGCAAACCAAATATATAATTCATGGGTTTTTAAATACTTTTACCAAAACTTTTGAATTTATGATTTTCGAACAACTAAAACCTCAAGTAGAAACCATTGTATCAAATACTGAAAAAACATTAAATAATCGTCTTTTACATATTTGTGAACTACTTGATAAACATATTGAATATTACAACTGGGTAGGGTTTTATTTTAGAAATGGTAAGAAAGAAGAGCTTATTCTTGGGCCTTATGTTGGTGCCTCAACCGACCATACGATTATTCCTTTTGGAAAAGGTATTTGCGGACAGGTAGCCGTTAGCAATCAAAATTTTATAGTGCCCGATGTGGCGGCTCAAGATAATTATATAGCATGCAGTTTTACGGTAAAGGCAGAAATTGTAATTCCTATTTTTATAAATGGTGAAAATATTGGTCAGATTGATATAGACTCCAATACGCCCGACCCATTTACCGAAAAAGATGAACGATTTTTAGAGTTTGTTTGTCAGCAAGTTGCTTCAATGCTTGGGTAATTTTTCTAATTTTAAATTTCTTGTTAATAAATCTCTGATTTAGTTAAAAAAGCATCTTGTTTTTTGTTTTTAAACAGTTGTATTTTAGTTGAAATAACTACTTTTGCAACTTATAACTACTTTCAAAAGATGAGCAACGAAAAAACAGTAAAATCAGCATTAATTTCAGTGTTTAGTAAAGATGGATTAGAGCCTATTGTTAGAAAACTTAACGAGCAAGGAGTTGTTATTTACTCTACTGGTGGTACCCAAACATTTATTAACGACCTGGGTGTTGATGTGGTTCCTGTAGAAGAAGTAACATCCTATCCTTCAATTCTTGGAGGTCGTGTAAAAACATTACACCCTAAAGTGTTTGGAGGTATTTTAAATAGACAAAACCATCCTGGAGATGTTGCTGAGTTAGCAGAATTTGAAATTCCTCAAATTGATATAGTTATTGTTGATTTATATCCCTTTGAAAAAACAGTAGCTTCGGGTGCAAGCGAACAAGATACTATAGAGAAAATTGATATAGGTGGTATTTCGTTAATTCGTGCCGCTGCAAAAAACTATGCCGATGTGATTTGTGTGTCATCTGTTGATGATTATGCTGAATTTTTAGAACTTATTTCAACGAACAACGGAAGTATTTCAGGAGAAAATAGAAAACGTTTTGCTGTAAAAGCATTTAATGTGTCCTCCCATTACGATACTGCTATTTTTAATTATTTCAACAAAAACCATGAAGAAGCGGTTTTAAAAATTAGCGAAACTAATGGTAAAGTGTTGCGTTATGGTGAAAATCCACATCAAAAAGGGTTTTTCTTCGGAGATTTTGATGAAATGTTCACAAAACTTAACGGTAAAGAATTAAGTTACAATAATTTATTAGATGTTGATGCTGCTGTAAACTTAATAAACGAGTTTAAAAACGATGCGCCAACATTTGCTATTTTAAAACATAATAATGCTTGTGGTTTAGCACAAAGCAGTACGTTACAGCAAGCTTATAAAGAGGCTTTAGCTGGCGACCCAGTTTCTGCTTTTGGCGGTGTTTTAATTTGTAATAAAGAAATAGATAAAGCCACTGCTGAAGAAATTAGCAGTTTGTTTTGTGAAGTTGTTATAGCGCCTTCATACAACCCAGAAGCTTTAGAAATCCTTCAAGGAAAAAAGAACAGAATTATTTTAATTATTCACGATGTTGAAATGCCACAAACCAACGTAAGAAGTTGTTTAAATGGTGTTTTAGTGCAAGACAGAAATAATATTACCGATACTATTGAAGGTTTAACCTATGTCACAAACAATAAACCATCAAAAGATGAGTTAGAAGATTTAATATTTGCTTCTAAAATTTGTAAGCACACCAAATCGAACACCATTGTTTTAGTAAAAAACAAACAATTATTTGCTAGTGGAACAGGACAAACGAGCCGTGTTGATGCTCTAGAACAAGCCATTCATAAAGCGAAAAATTTTAATTTTGATTTAAATGGTGCTGCTATGGCGAGTGATGCGTTTTTTCCATTTCCGGATTGTGTAGAGATTGCAAAAAATGCTGGTATAACGGCTGTTATTCAACCAGGAGGATCTATAAAAGACCAGTTGAGTATTGATTACTGTAATGATAATGGAGTGGCGATGGTAATGACCGGTACTCGACATTTTAAGCATTAACAAATTCCTGCATATTCCTATAGCTATCGGGAGTGGGAACGCCCAAATTTTAATCGCTAAAAAGCATAAAAAAAATCGACATGGTGTTTTTACAAAATATCAATACTATTAAAACTTAAAATATTTATTAACTTTTATTACATTTACGGAATACGTTTTATTAAACCTCTAATACTACTAATAGCACATGGGCTTTTTTGACTTCCTGACAGAAGAAATTGCAATAGATTTAGGTACTGCAAACACTCTTATTATTCATAACGACAAGGTTGTGGTTGACGCGCCTTCGATAGTCGCACGCGATAGAATTTCTGGTAAAATAATTGCCGTTGGTCAAGAAGCGAGTTTAATGCAGGGAAAAACGCATGAAAACATAAAAACAATCCGGCCTTTAAAAGATGGTGTTATTGCCGATTTTGATGCTTCGGAGCAAATGATAAGTTTGTTTATAAAAAACATACCTGCTTTAAAAAAGAAATTTTTCACTCCAGCACTTCGCATGGTGATTTGCATACCTTCTGGAATTACAGAAGTTGAAATGCGCGCGGTAAAAGAAAGCGCAGAACGTGTTAACGGAAAAGAAGTTTATTTAATACACGAACCTATGGCTGCGGCTATTGGTATTGGCATTGATATTATGCAACCTAAAGGGAATATGGTGGTTGATATAGGTGGAGGTACTACCGAAATTGCTGTAATTGCTCTTGGTGGTATTGTGTGTGATAAATCGGTAAAAATTGCGGGTGATGTTTTTACAAACGACATAGTTTACTACATGCGTACTCAGCACAACTTATATGTTGGTGAGCGCACTGCTGAAAAAATAAAAATCCAAATTGGTGCGGCTACTGAAGATTTAGATTTGCCTCCAGAAGACATGAGTGTACAAGGGCGAGATTTACTTACTGGTAAGCCAAAACAAGTTCAAATATCGTATAGGGAAATTGCAAAAGCTTTAGATAAATCTATACTGCGTATTGAAGATGCGGTAATGGAAACCTTATCTCAAACGCCTCCCGAATTAGCCGCCGATATTTATAATACCGGGATTTATTTAGCGGGTGGAGGTTCCATGTTAAGAGGATTAGATAAACGATTGTCTCAAAAAACAGACCTTCCGGTTTACATAGCTGAAGACCCTTTACGTGCCGTTGTTAGAGGAACTGGTATAACGCTTAAAAATTTGGCTAAATACAAAAGTGTACTGATTAAATAGCGAGACGCCAATAAAACATGCAGCAGATTATTAATTTTATAATAAGAAACAAAAACTTTTTGTTGTTCTTGTTGCTATTTTCCATTTCGTTTGTTTTCACCATTCAAACTCATTCTTACCATAAAAGTAAGTTTATTAATTCGGCTAATTTTTTAACTGGAGGGATTTACAATTCGATTAACAACCTAACCGAATATTTACATTTAAAATCGCAAAATCAGGTATTGGCCGAAGAAAACAATCGTTTAAAAATGCTTTTGTTTAATTCTGAAAATAAAAAGGATTCCACCTATTTAGATACGGTTTCTTATAAAGGTACTTATAAATTTACTTTAGCAAAAGTTTTAAAGAATAGTTATTCAGGTGCTCAGAACGTGTTGCTTTTAAACAAAGGAAAAGATGATGGTTTGAATCAAGATTTAGGTGTTATTAGCTCAAAAGGTATTATTGGTATTGTCGATAGAACCAGTAATAATTATGCTACGATTATTTCGGTTTTAAACACGGTCAACAAAATTAGTGCACAATTAAAAAAAACGAGTCATTTTGGAACTCTTTCTTGGAATGCTAAATCACCTTATTTTGTTCAGCTTATCGACATACCGAAAATAGCACCCATTGTGAAAGGAGATACTATAATTACTACAGGGCGTTCTTCTATATTTCCAAAAGGAATACCGATAGGTGTTATTCATGATTTTAAATTAGATGCCGCTGAAAATTATTATGAAATCAATATAAAACTGTTTAATGATATGACAAATCTTGAACATGTCTATATTATAGAAAACATTGATGCTGCAGAAATTAATTCTCTACTAAATTATAGCGAAAATGAATAATTCTGTGTTTATAATTGCTATCCGTTTTATTGCGCTTGTTTTATTGCAGGTTATATTATTTAATAATATTAACTTTTTAGGATATATAAATCCGTACGTATACATCATGTTTATTGCACTATTTCCTGTAAAAAATAATCGCATCATAATTATTTTCTTAAGTTTTTTGTTAGGCTTAACAATCGATTTATTTTCAGACACAGGAGGTATTCATGCCGCTGCATGTGTTTTTATTGCCTATGTACGCCCTGTAATATTGAAATTTTCTTTTGGAGTGATTTATGAACATCAAGCTATAAAATTTAATACTGTAGAGTTTGGAGAAAAACTCACGTATTTAACAATTTTAACACTTCTACATCATTTTGTGTTTTTCTTTTTGGAAATTTTTAATGTTTCCAAAATAATTTTAATTCTTCAAAGAACAATATTTTCAAGTATTTTCACTATTTTATTGATCGTATTAGTAACTATTATTTTTAGTAAAAAAACGAAATGAGACGATTTTTACTTGCTATAGCAATAGGGCTCGTTGGGCTCATATTTATTTTTAGACTTTTTTATTTACAAGTCTATGGTGGACACGAGCACAATTTGTTTGAAGATAATGCTATTAGAAAAGTTTATGATTACCCTAAGCGAGGTTATGTTTTTGATAGGAATGGAAAACTTTTAGTTTCTAACCAACCATCCTATGACGTTATGTTTATTCCTCGTGAAGTAAAGCCATTAGATACTTTAGAGTTTTGTAAATTATTAAAAATAAATAAGGAAGAATTTATTAAAATCTTTGACAAGGCTTATCATTATTCTCCTTGGTTGCCTTCTGTATTTATTCCGCATTTATCAAAAGAAGATTATGCGAGTTTACAAGAAAAAATGAGAAAGTTTGAAGGCTTTTATATTCAAAAGCGTTCGTTAAGACATTACGAAACTACGATAGGAGCAAATGTGTTGGGTGATATTGGAGAAGTTAATGATGCCATTATAGAAAGAGACCCTTTTTATAAAATGGGAGATCTTATTGGTAAACAAGGTATTGAATCCTCTTACGAAAACACCTTGCGGGGTGTAAAGGGTCTTAAGTTTATTCAAAAAGATAGGTTTAATAGAGATTTAGGGCCCTATAAAGATGGGGTTTTCGACACCTTACCAAAACCAGGTAGCGATGTTTCTATTACCATTGATGCCTCTTTGCAGGCGTACGGTGAATTGCTTATGCGAAATAAGCATGGCGGAATTATTGCCATAGAACCTAGTAGTGGCGAAATTCTAGCAATGGTCTCTACACCAACTTACAATCCGAACTTATTGGTTGGGCGTCAGCGTTCTGTTAATTTTTCCAAA
>JBNMNO010000085.1:0-10590 GCA_051275695.1 Mariniflexile sp. | reverse complement strand
TTCTACGGCCCAGCATTATAAACTAAACCATAAAATTTTATTAGCCTTATTTTATTGTACGCAATTATTTTTCTGGTTTTTTGCAATGACTCTCCTTATGGCAAGTTTTAAATGGCAAATTGTTACATCTCTGTTTTTAGTGCGTTTAATAATACAATACACTATCTTAGGCATGTCGTCAAAAAAACTAAGAGAATCAGATCTTATAATGTTACTTCCTGTGCTTGAAGTTTTTTTAATTGTTGTACAATTAACTATCTTTATAAATAATCTTATCTCAAAACCAAATCATTGGAAATAAATGAAGCCATTAAACGCGCTAAGAAAAACGACCAAAAAGCGTTTAATTTTTTGTTGGATTCATTTTGGGACGATGTGTATGGTTTTCAATTAAAACGTATTCAAAACGAAAATGATGCCGAAGACATTACCATTCAAACATTCTCTAAAGCTTTTGATAGAATTGAAACGTTTGACGATTCTTATAAATTCAAAACTTGGTTAATTACCATTTCAAAAAATATCCATATTGATTTATTGAGGAAAGAAAGAAAATCTATTTCTCAAGTTATTTCGAATGATGACAAATCAGTTTATCAAATTTTAGACGAATCACCCACTCCCGAAGACGAACTAATTGCCGAGCAGCATGTAGCAAAATTGCTTCGCGACATAAAAAAATTAAAACCTCATTATCAGGAAATTATAAATCTTCGTTTTTTTCAAGAGTTGAGTTATAAAGAAATATCTTTTCAACTTAAAGAACCTATAAATAATGTAAAAGTGAAACTGTTGCGTGCAAAAAAACTACTTGCCCAAATTATTCAGGGAAAATAAATGATTTCTAAACTTAAAAATTTAGGCCCTGGATTATTATTTGCAGGTGCAGCCATTGGCGTATCACATTTAGTACAATCAACACGAGCTGGTGCCGATTTTGGCTTGGGATTATTATGGGCTTTACTTTTAGTGAATTTATTTAAGTATCCCTTTTTTCAATTCGGACCACGTTATGCCACAGCTACAGGCGAAAGTTTATTAGAAGGTTATAAAAAATTAGGAAAAGGTGTTTTAGCAACTTATTATGTACTGAATTTCGCAACCATGTTTACGATTCAAACCGCAGTCACCATTGTTACGGCAGGTTTAGCATCTACTTTATTTGGTGATTTTGAAACTTTTAAAATTGCTAACAAAACAATTTCAAGTGCCGAAACCTGGACAGGTATTATACTTTTTATTTGTTTATTACTGTTAATAGTTGGGAAATACAAACTGTTAGATAAGCTTATGAAAGTAATTGTTATTACCTTAACTGTTAGTACTATAATTGCGGTGAGCATAGCGTTTTCAAACAATCCAGAACCACTTTCTTTCGAGCAAATTTTGCCCAAGAACAGCCTTGAAATAGCGTTTTTAATTGCTTTTATGGGTTGGATGCCAGCGCCTTTAGATGTTTCGGTATGGCAATCGCTGTGGGCCATAGAAAAAAACGAAGAAACCAAACAATATACACCGAAATCTGCTTTATTCGATTTTAATATTGGTTACTTAAGTACCATAGTTATTGGCATAGGATTTTTGTTTTTAGGAACCTTAGTCATGTATCATAGTGACGAAACGTTTAGTAATTCAGCCGGCGTTTTTTCTGGCCAACTAATTAATATGTACACTAAGAACTTAGGCAATTGGGCGTATATAATTATTGGTATTGCTGCATTTACAACCATGTTTAGCACCACGGTAACAACCTTAGATGCTTCCCCAAGAGCCATGGCAAAAACAACCGAATTACTTTTTAAAAAATCTTCAAAATTTAATTACATTTTTTGGATTGCTTTGTTAACCATTGGCACCTTATTCATATTTTTATTTTTAGCTTCTGAAATGGGACTACTAATAAAAATAGCTACTATTTTATCGTTTATCACGGCTCCTTTCTATGCCATAATTAATTATAAGCTTATTTGCAGTAAACACACCCCAAAAGAATGGCATCCATCTATAACACTACATGTTTTGAGCTGGTTTGGAATCGCTTTTTTAATAGGCTTTAGCATCTGGTTTCTCATGGCTTTATAAGGGGCTTTTAAAAGAATACTTTGTATCTTTGTTCTTTATTTTAAAGACATGAATTCAGAAAACGTTTCAAATATATTACCAGAAGAACGGCAAGCAAAACCCAAATGGCTACGCGTAAAACTTCCAACGGGTAAAAAATATACAGAGCTTAGAGGACTAGTTGACAAATATAAACTAAATACCATTTGTGCATCTGGTAGTTGCCCAAATATGGGTGAATGCTGGGGTGAAGGTACCGCAACTTTTATGATATTAGGAAATGTATGTACTCGTTCCTGCGGGTTTTGTGGAGTAAAAACAGGACGACCAGAAACGGTTGATTGGGATGAACCAGAAAAAGTAGGGCGTTCAATAAAAATTATGAACATTAAACACGCTGTTTTAACAAGTGTTGATAGAGATGATTTGAAAGATATGGGTAGTATTATGTGGGCCGAAACCATTAAGGCAGTGCGAAGAATGAACCCAGAAACCACATTAGAAACTCTTATTCCAGATTTTCAAGGTGTAGAGCAACATATTAATAGAATTATTGAAGTTGCTCCAGAGGTGGTGTCTCACAACATTGAAACTGTTAGACGATTAACGCGAGAAGTACGCATTCAAGCACAATATGATAGAAGTTTAGGGGTTTTAAAGTATTTAAAACAACAAGGACAGCGACGCACGAAATCTGGAATTATGCTAGGTTTAGGTGAAACTCGTGAAGAAGTTATTGAAACACTTCACGATTTAAAAGCGAATAATGTAGATGTGGTTACTATTGGTCAATATCTCCAACCAAGTAAAAAACACTTACCTGTAAAGCAGTTTATTAATCCAGACCAATTTAAAGAATACGAAGAAATTGGATTAGAATTAGGATTTCGCCATGTTGAAAGTAGTGCCTTGGTTCGTTCTTCATACAAAGCTCAAAAACACATCAATTAGTTATGATCAACATAGCTATCAATGGTTTTGGTAGAATTGGCAGACGCGTTTTTAGGCTTCTACAAGACCATGAATCCATTCAGGTTGTTGCTATTAATGATTTGGCAGATACTAAAACGTTAAGCCATTTACTTAAATATGATAGTGTTCATGGAGGCTATAATGGTGTTGTTACTTGTGATACAAATAACATTATTGTTAACGCCAAAAAAGTTGTATTACTAAATCATAACCATCCAAAAGATATTAACTGGAAGCCTTTTAATGTAGATTTTATTATTGAATCTACAGGTAAGTTTAAGTCTAAATCCGATTTACAAAACCACATAACTAATGGTGCTAATTGTGTTATTTTAAGTGCTCCTCCTATTGAAGATGATATAAAAACAATTGTTATGGGCGTAAACCACGATACTATCGATGGCACCGAAACCATTATTTCTAGTGCATCGTGTACCACAAACAATGCAGCACCTATGATTGATATTATTAACAAACTATGTGGCATCAATCAAGCATATATAACAACAGTCCATTCTTATACAACCGACCAAAGTCTACACGATCAACCACATCGCGATTTACGTCGTTCACGTGCCGCAAGTCAATCCATAGTTCCAACAACAACAGGGGCTGCAAAAGCATTAACTAAAATATTTCCGGAATTAGCAACTGTAATTGGGGGTTGCGGTATAAGAGTCCCTGTAATAAATGGCTCCTTAACCGACATTACATTTAATGTAAAAAAAACGGTTTCAATTGAAGATATAAATAACACATTCAAAGAAGCTTCAAAAAATCAATATAAAGGAATTTTAGAATATACAGAAGACCCCATAGTTTCAATTGATATCGTTGGAAATACAAATTCATGTATTTTCGATTCTGACATGACATCAGTAATAGGTAATATGGTAAAAATTATAGGCTGGTACGATAATGAAACGGGCTATTCTAAAAGAATAATTGACTTATTATGTAATTTATCGGAAAAAAAGTGTGTTTTATCGATAAAATAATTATATTTGTCAGTAATATTTAATGAAATGTCCCAAATTAAAAACTACATATTTATCGGAATAATGCTTTTATGCATGAATGTGTCATCTCAAAAAACCATTGATAACGACCCTGAACTGCTACAAAACAACATTAATTACCGCATTTCTCAGTCCTTAACAGAACTAGAGAATTACAACTATTATAAGGCTCAAAAAAATCTGGATGAAGCCTTAGATTTAGCTGAAAAAGCGGATAATAAAAAAAGCATAGGTATTATCTATTCTATAAAAGGAAAATTACAACTTATTATAGAAGAAGAAGATAAGGCTATTAAATATCTCACAAAAGCCGTAGAAGTTCAGCGCCTTATAAATGACAATGGAAATTTAGGCAACTCCTATAAAACATTTGGAGATGTTTATATGGCAAAAAATAATTTTTTCGAAGCGCTAGATTCTTATACTGCAGCCAAATCTAAATTTGAAGAAGAAGCATTAAACGCAGAATTAGCTGAAGTCCTTTTATGTAAAGGAAAAACCTATATTCAATTAAAAAATTATGAAAAAGCCAGAGATGTTATAGAACAATCTTTAGCCATAACGAAAAAAAACGATTTATTTAAAATTCAAAGTGATGCATTAATAACGCACGGTATAGTTTATAACAAATTAAACAATAACGAAAAAGCTTTAAACTTTACAATAGAAGGTGTTCAACTTGCGAAACAAAATAACTATATAAGTATTTTAAACCAAGGTTATTTCGTACTAAGTGACATATACAACGCTACCAATGACTTTAAATCTTCAAGAGATTTTTTAAGAGCTCATCTTAAGCTTTCAGATTCTTTAGCCAGTTTAAAACGTGCAAATTTCTCAAAAGATGAAGAAACTCAGTATTTATTAAACGAGTTTAAAGAAAAAAATATTGAAATGAATCAAAAATTAGAGCAAGCCGAAGAAGGTAAAAGTTTAGGCAATTTCATTTCTATTTTAAGCGTCGCTTTAATTACAATTCTTTCATTACTAACCTTATCGCTTTACAAAAACAACAGCATAAGGCTAAAAACTAATAATATGCTCCATAAAAAAAATGGAGAACTTATTATAGCTAAAGAAAAAGCAGAACTAGCATCAAAAACTAAAGCAAACTTTTTATCTACCGTTACACACGAGTTAAGAACTCCACTATATGCGGTAACTGGTTTAAGCAATATGCTTTTAGAAGAAAACCCAAAACCAGAGCAAGTTCAACATTTAAAATCGCTCAAGTTTTCAGGTGATTATTTACTAACTTTTATTAACGACATTCTTCAAATTAATAAAATTGAAGCGAATAAAGTTGATATTGAACCAGAACCATTCAATTTAAAAAAGAAAATAAACAATATTATTTTAGCTTTAACCAATTCGGCACAAGACAATAATATTAAAATTCATTTTGAATACGATAAAGATTTATCAGAAAACTATATTGCCGACCAGTTAAAAATTTCCCAAATACTTATTAACCTAATAGGAAACTCCATCAAGTTTACTAAAGACGGTGACATTTGGATTAGAATTTACAAAATTGAATCGAACGACAAAATATACACATTACGTTTTGAGGTTGAAGATAATGGGATCGGAATTAGCCAAGAAAAGCAAGACAATATGTTTGAAAGTTTTTCTCAAGGTTCTATTCAAATTAACCGAAAATATGGCGGTACTGGTTTAGGGCTTTCCATTGTTAAGGGTTTAATTGAAATATTGAAAGGAAAAATATTCGTGAAAAGTGAGTTGGAGAAAGGAACTACTTTTTATTTTGAAATCCCCCTAGAGTATACTTCTGTAGAAGAAGCCAAAGAAAACAAAGTCACCTACTTTAGTGGTAATACAGATGCATTGAATTTAGAAAATGTTAAGATTTTGGTAGTTGAAGACAACAAGATTAATCAAATGATTACCAAAAAAATCCTAACAAAAATGACTCTTAAATGCGATATTATAGATAATGGCGAAGATGCCGTTGATATGATAAAGGCAAATAAATATGATATCGTTTTAATGGATATTCACATGCCAGGTATAAGTGGTATTGAAGCCACTAAAATAGTGCGTTCGTTTGATAAAGAGCAAATTATTTTTGCTTTAACAGCAGTTACTATTGAAGATAAAATGTATGAATTTGAGGAAGCTGGTTTTACTGATATTATTCCAAAACCATTTAAGCAAGAAGAATTCGAGAAAAAACTTTATAACGCATTAGCTTCAAAGAAAAATAAATCAGCTTCAACTTAAGTCTTTACAAAATCTTTAATAAGCTTATTAAATACCGCTTCATCGTTTATGACAGCCTTTATTGGTAAATAAAACAATTTATCTTTTAAACATTTGTACTGTTTTAACCTCATAAAATCTTTTTCGGTAGTAATAATTAACGCCTGTTTATCAAGTTCCAAAATATCTTCTTGTGAGAATTCATGATGATCCTTGTAATTTAAATGTTCAAATTGTAAATCTTTCTTCTTTAAAAAATCCACCAAAGGATTAGCATTTGCAATACCCGTTACCAAGGTAAAATTATTAACAGAATCAATACTTTTCTTGGTTTCTTCTGACAGAATGTCATTGGAGTATACAATCTCACTAAAAAAAACATACTGATTTTCTTTAGGCTTAATTTTCTTTATAAACTCACTTTTTTCTGTTTCACTTAAAGTATTCGGGCATTTAGTAATTATAATAATATTAGCACGTTTAGCACCACTTCTTGGTTCACGCAAATTACCCGTTGGTAAAACGTAATCTATAAAATAGGGGCTATTATAAGTAGTAAGTAAAATATTTAAACCTGCCTTTACCTTTCTATGTTGAAACGCATCATCAAGCAAAAGAACATTTAGTGAATTATCAAATTCTTTTAATTGTTTAATTCCATTAGTCCTATTAGCATCAACAGCAACTAGTACCTTATTCTTAAACTTATTGTAAAATTGAAAAGGCTCATCACCTAAAGTTCCGGCTGTAGAAAATGCATCGGCTAATTGGAAGCCTTTTGTTTTTCGTTTATATCCGCGGCTCAAAGTAGCTACTCTATAATCATCCTTTAGCAAATGAACCAAATACTCAATCATAGGTGTTTTACCCGTTCCTCCAACACTTAAATTGCCCACACAAATTATCGGAAAATCATAAGATATAGATCTCTTAACACCACAATCATAGAGTTTATTTCTCAAACTTGTTACCATATAATAAATGGGAACAAAAGGGAAAGCTATGTTTCTAAAAAATTTCATAATAACGAAATCATATACTTTAAATTATTATGCTTCGAATATAAACATATAAGATTACACATTAAGGCTAAAAAACAATAAAAGTGAACATGTGAAAGTATAATATTTTATCTTTGATATAAACAAATTTATTTATGATTGTTCAAGACGTTATTAACCACTTAGAAGAACTTGCTCCTTTGGCTTACGCTGAAGCTTTTGACAATGTAGGACTCTTGGTAGGCGATAAAAATGCAAAAATTACAGGTATCCTTGTCACTTTAGATACTCTAGAAGCTGTTGTTGATGAAGCCATTAAAGCAAACTGCAATCTTATTGTTAGCTTCCACCCTATTATATTTAAAGGACTTAAAAAGCTCACAGGGAAAAACTATGTGGAGCGTGCTGTAATAAAAGCCATTAAACATGATATTGCGATATTCAGCATACATACGGCCTTAGATAATGCTTTGGAAGGTGTAAACACTATGATTTGCAACCAGTTGCATTTAATAAATAAACGCATTTTAATTCCGCAAAGCGAAACCATAAAAAAACTAACTACCTATGTACCAAAAGATGAAGCCGAACAATTGAGAAGTGCTTTATTCAATTCTGGCGCTGGCAGTATTGGCAATTATTCCAATTGCAGTTTTAATGTAGAAGGTTACGGAACATTTAACGGCAATAAAAATGCCAACCCTACAAAAGGACAAAAGGGGTTTTTACATACCGAATACGAAACCAAAATATCAATTACCTTTCCAAAACATCTAGAGCCCGAAATTATTCAAACACTTTTCAAGACTCATTCTTATGAGGAAGTAGCCTACGAGATTACCACATTAGAGAATAGAAATCAGAATATTGGACTGGGAATGGTTGGCGAATTAGAAGAATCTATGAACGAGCGAGAGTTCTTAGCCTATTTAAAAAATAAAATGAATGCTAAATGCATTAGACATTCTACATTTTTAAATAAAAACATAAAAAAAATTGCCGTGTTAGGTGGCTCAGGAAGTTTTGCCATTGATGCAGCCAAAAACGCTGATGCTGATGTATTTATAACGGCCGATTTAAAATATCACGACTTTTTTACGGCTGAAAACAGCCTCCTTTTAGTCGATATTGGACATTATGAAAGTGAACAATTCACAAAAAATCTTTTAGTAGCATATCTTACAAAAAAAATTACTAATTTTGCAATCATTTTATCAAAGACAAACACCAATCCTGTTAAGTATTTTTAAAGTATGGCTAAAAGTAAAGAATTAACTGTTGAAGAGCGTTTAAGAGCGTTATACGATTTACAACTTATAGATTCTCGTATAGACGAAATCAGAAACGTACGTGGAGAGCTTCCGTTAGAAGTTCGTGATTTAGAAGATGAAGTTGCTGGTTTAAGCATTCGTTTAGAAAAATTAGTTTCTAATTTAGAAGTTATCGATAATGATATCATTTCTAAAAAGAATTTAATTGAAGAATCTAAAACTTTAATTAAAAAATACAGCGAGCAACAAAAAAATGTTAGAAATAACAGAGAATATAATTCTTTAACTAAGGAAGTTGAATTTCAAGAATTAGAAATTGAATTGGCTGATAAACACATTAAAGAATTCAGAGCTCAAATAGACCAGAAAAAAGAAGTGATTTCTGAAACAGAAGAACGTTTAAAAGAGCGTGAAAATCATTTGAAACATAAAAAAAGTGAACTTGATGCTATTTTAGCTGAAACTGAAAAAGAAGAATTAGCTTTAATTGGCAAATCTAAAGAATACCAGGAGCAAATTGAAGATCGTTTGGTTGCTGCTTACAACAGAATTAGAAGTAATGTAAAAAATGGTTTAGCCGTTGTACCAATTGAAAGAGGTGCCTCTGGAGGATCTTTCTTTACTATTCCACCACAAATTCAAGTAGAAATTGCCGCCCGTAAAAAAGTAATTACCGACGAGCATAGTGGACGTATTTTAGTTGATGCACAATTAGCAGAAGAACAAAAAGAAAAAATGAACAAATTATTTGCTAAATTAAGCTAAGTAATTACAAATTAATATATCTAAAAGCCTTCACTTTTTTTGAAGGCTTTTTTATTTCATAAACTTTCACCTGTTTTCATTAAGTTCTTCAATTTTCCTTCGTCTAATAGAAAAATAAAAACTCAAAACATGAAAAAATTAATTTTGGCATTTTTCTTAATTTTAATGTTTAATTGTCAGAATTCGGCACAAACAAACAAAAATCAAGAAGCTGTAACGAACGCAAAACCTATTGAAGTTGCATTACATAATGGAAAAGCGAAAGCCTATTTTGCTAGTGGTTGTTTTTGGTGTGTAGAAGCCATTTACGAAAGCATCGAAGGGGTAGATGAAGTTATTAACGGGTATTCTGGTGGGCATACAAAAAATCCAACGTATGAGGCCAGCAATACGGGCAGAACAGGACATGCAGAAGCCGTTGAAGTTATTTACAATCCAAGCATAGTAAGTTTTGAAACTTTAGTAGATGTCTATTTTGGCACACAAAACCCTACGCAAGTAAACGGACAAGGAAATGACAGAGGGTCACAATATCGTTCTATACTATTTTATCAGAATGATACTCAAAAACAAATTATAATTAAAAAGAAAGAAGCCCTTGCTGAAAAGCTAAATGCTAAAATTGCTACCGAAGTATATCCCTTTCAAAAATTCTGGGTAGCTGAAGCCTATCATCAAAACTATGAACGTCTTCATCCTGAAAACTCTTATATACAAAATGTATCCATTCCAAGACTAAACAGGTTTAAAGCTGCATTTCCTGAATTACTAAAAGAAAAACATTGAATTTTTAGCTAAGAAATGTATTATTCGTGAATTTATTTATAGACCTCACAAGTATTAAATACCTCTGATATCCTAAATTGGCAATCTATAAAATTTTAACATGTCCCAAAATTTAGACAGCTTGTTTTCTATCTTTACTTAAAAAAACTAATCATGAATAAATCTATATTATTAATTCTCGTATTATCAATTAGTTTTGCTTGCAAAAAAAAGGAAGAAACAACGGGGATTGAAAAAGAACTTTCGATAGCTGACAAAATAGCGCATGCCAATGGTTTTGAAAACTGGAAAAATGTAACACAAATAGATTTTACTTTTAATGTTGATAAGGACACAATGCATTTTGAACGCTCGTGGAGTTGGAAACCTAAGACTGGAGACGTCACTTTAAATTCTGGAAAAGACACCATTGCATATAATACAAAATCTGTTGACAGCATATCTTTAAACGCAGATAAAAGTTTTATAAATGACAAATTTTGGCTCTTAGCG
>JBNMNO010000084.1:0-10627 GCA_051275695.1 Mariniflexile sp. | reverse complement strand
TTTTACCGTTATGGGTGTAAACCTCATAACTTCCAAACAATCCTTTCTTAATATCTAATACTACAACAACACTTTGCCTTCCTATAATATCAGCCATTTCACTCAGGAGGTCTAAATTTGATAAAGCGGAACTAGAAACGGCAATTTTTTCAACACCAAGCTTTATAATTTTTTGTGCTTGCTGCGCTGTTGTTACTCCTCCGCCATAACATAATGGCATTCTACTTTCATTTGCCAGATGTTCAATCATCGTATAATCAGGTTCAGAGCCATTAATACTTGCATCAATATCAAGTACAATGAGCTCATCAACTTCTTTTTCATTAAAAATTTTTACTGCATTTATAGGGTCACCAACGTATTTAGGGTCTTTGAACTTTACTGTTTTCACTAACCCTTTACGATGAACTAACAAGCAAGGTGAAACTCTCGACCTCAACATACTTCTAATTCCGCAAAGTTTTTAAATAAATTAATACCATTGGAGTGGCTTTTCTCAGGATGAAATTGAAAACCATATATGTGCCCCTTATTTATTGCACAATGAAAATCATGACTATAATAAGCTTTTATTAATACATCAGCCTCATCATTACATTCGAAATAATACGAATGAAGAAAATAAAAACCTTGCTCATTATTAATGTTTCTTAATATAGGATTTTCTTCCATTGGATTAATTTCATTCCAACCCATATGGGGTAACTTAGGTTTATTCTTAATTTTATTTTCATCAAATAATTTGACTGTGGCATCAAACCAGCCTAACCCATCTAAAACACCTTCATCACTGTTAGCTGCCATAATCTGCATGCCAACACAAACACCTAAAACTGGCACATTATCTTTAAGCACTAGTTTATCCAAAATACTGCGCATACCGGATTCATTTAGCTGTGTAATAGCTTCATCAAAAGCCCCTACTCCAGGTAATATAATTTTAGTCACTCCTTCTAAATCTTCAGGGACTTTAGCAAAGCATGACTTTATTTTGAGCTTATCGTATATATTTTTTATTGCTTGGATATTGCCGGAGCCATAGTCGACTATAGCAATCATCGTTTACCACCTTTTTCCAAACCTAACGCTCTCATTACTTTTGCACCTAAGTCATAAAACGACTGTTGATTTTTATAATCTTTATACGTTTTATTTGGCGCATCAAAGTAACCACGCAATTCGTTAACAGTTATTCCTAATTTATTAGCAATATATTCAAAATCATCATCGATTGTATCAGGATCATAAGCTGGTGTTTTTAGTTTTTCTAAGGCTTCATCTCTGGTCATTTGCCCAGTTACGATCAAACTTGAATATTGAATCTTTCGGGTATCAAAACCAAACTTTTTCGGTAACCAATAGGACTCATAAAAACGCGTAAATCGAGATTCGAAATGTTTTTGGGCATAGCGTTGATAACCAAAATTATCTACTAAGAATTGAGTAGCTTCTTCTTTATCATATGGCATAAAATCTAAAGGACGGTAAACTTTAATCCCTTTAATATAAGGTAAGTAAACCTTATGCCACAAAACATTTGTCAAAGGAAAGTTTACTAATTTTTTAGTACCAAATTTCTTTTGGATATCTTTAATTTGGCGAGCATCTGACTGAAAATACATCCACTCTAATGGATTACGAATACACTCAGTCGAATAATTGCCGCCAGTTAAGATATGTTTAATATTATATTTATTCGCAAACTTATACATTGTTGCAAAGAAAGCATGGTCCTGAGGAGTATCGGTATGAGAAACACCAGCTTTAAAGAAAGATAATTGTAAATCTTTCATCTCTTCCCAATCAATAACTTCGGTGTATAAATCTAAACCTAAGCGATCTACAATTTGCTCAATATTATGTACGGCTTGCTGTGAATTCCAACCAGCGTCAACATGAAAAACTAAAGGACGAAGGCCCAATTTTTCTTTTGCTAAATAAACTAAATATGAGCTATCAATTCCACCACTCATACCTATAATACAATCGAAGTCTTTTCCTTCGCCTTCTTTTTTAATGTCAGCGGCAATTTTTTGGATATCTGCCCAACCTTTATCATCCGTATTCCAAAAAGGTTTAATATCTTTTATAAATGTATTGCAGTGATCGCATACTCCATTCTCATCGAATATAATTTTGGTATCACTTGTATCCATCACACAATTTGTACATATATTACTTGTCATATTTTCCACTTCCTTTGAGTAGTTAATTAAAACTAATCTCTAAATTTAATTAACTTTGCAGGATTTCCGGCGGCTATAGCATTGTCAGGCACATCTTTAGTCACAACACTACCAGCTCCAATAACGGCCCCATGCCCAATGGTCACTCCAGGAATAATGATGCAGCCTGCAGCAATCCATACGTCACGACCAATAATAATTTCTTTATTTATATTTCCAGAAACAGGGATTTGCATTCCTTTAGGGGGTATTTCATGATTTGTGGATAATATTTGAGTTCTATAGCCGATGAGTGTCCTATCACCAATTGTTACCCCTCCAGGGGTTGTGATTAATACATCTTTAGCTAAGTCAACACCATCACCTAAAACAAGGTTTCTACCTGGTGTTATCCAAACACCAGGATAAATCACTACACCTTTCCCTACCTTTGCGCCCATAAATCTTAATAGACTTATTTTCAAAAAGATAAAAAATTTGTACCTTGGAAGAGCAAAAATAAGTCCCATCAAAAATTCATATGAAATAACAAAGAATGGTTTAATTATTTTTATAATATTCATTTAAATATTTTATTTCCTCTTGAATTCTTTCAGAAATAGAAGGATATGTTACTAATTCTTTTTTACCATTTTCAAGTATTTTGTTTTTCAATTTTATATTATTTAAAGCTTGAATTTTTTGAACGATATCGGATATTGAATCTCTATCTACATAGGTAGCAGCTTCTTTACATATCTCTCTAGACCACTCCATATCTGTAACAATTAGTATTTTTTTAAAAAGCCATGCTTCAATAATATTATTACTAAAACTCTCTAACTTGCTTAATAAAAAAACAAAGTCAATTTTATTATACAAACTTGCTAACTTTGACTTAGGTATATTACCAATTACAGAGATCATGTTAGTTACATCATATTCATTAACTAATTTCATGAAAGTATCTCTTTCAATACATTTATCATTCTTATCAGCAGTTATAACAAAATGAAAAGGAATTTTTCTAAGCTTTAATTCGTTTGCTAAAGCAGGGATTATTTGGATGTTTTTATTGAAGTGCCAACCACATAGAAACAAGCCTACAGGGGTTTCTTTATCTATTTTAAGACTCAGCTCTAGAAGCTCATTCCCATAATCAAAATTAATTGATGGTAATATTGTTTTAGTAGACTGTAATTTAAAGAGATCTATACTTCTATTTTCTAGTGATTTATTTTCAAAAACAACACTATTTGCTCGTTTTACTCCAAACAAACGGTATCTATCTATAAGTCTTTTTTTTATTTTAGAAATACCCTTATAATCACTCCAAAAATCTATTTCAGGGTAATATAAATTTGAATCTACCGAACCAATAATTTGAGGTGTCTTTTTTGGAAACAGCCCAAAACCAAAGTATGAATAAATAAGTTTTATTTTTTCTATTTTAATTAGTTTCCCACTACAAAATAACTCATATAATATTCTAAGAATGGGGTTACTTGAAAGTACCTTAAAGTTACAGTATCCGTTGTCTGCCAAGAATTGATGTGAAGCACTTCCATTAGCTACAAAAAAGAACAAATCAAGCTCCTTCAAATAACTCAAATCTTTCTTGTGAATTTCCATTAAAAAATTTAACGCAACATTTTGCCCCCCACCAACCTTCAAAGTAGATAAGTTAATTCCTAGTTTCATTTTGTACTTCCTTTAATTAATTCATTAGTTTGCTGTGAAAGAAAAGTAGCCCTAGATGAAAAATATAATAATAAAAATCGAGATAAAAGTACGCCAAAGACAGCGCCGATTATTGAAAAATAAAAGATAAGCATAAAAGTTAATCCTCCACCCAAAATTGATGTTTTAATTATCGCATTACGATAGAGATGATCAAACCCTTTAGGAATAAGATAACCTTGCCCTAAACCAGTAGCTACCGTGAGTGCGAAAATGCCTATAGATGTTATTTCGACTATAGGAAAATCTGAAATGAACCCTCCCCCTAAATAAACTTCGATTAGCAAGTCGCCAAAGAAGAAGACAAATATAACGATAGGAACAAAAATGAGTAAGTTTCCTATTAATAATTTTTTCAAATAATTATCCTGTAGAGTAGAAAGAATAGGAAAAATACTTTTAGATAAAATGCTTTGGGCCGTGATAATTAATTCGCATAACCTAGTAGCTACTGCAAATTTTGAAAATTCAGAGGCATCGGAATTTGTTCCTAAATAAATAATAGGTAATGAGTTATAAAAATTTGGAAGTAAGAGAGAAATAAAAATATTAAACCCACTACGTAAAAATTCAATATATCTCCCAAATAACATTAAGGGTATCTGAAACGTTTTTTTACCATAGGCATGAACCATGATACCTGCAAATAAAATTGGTAGGGAAAAAGAGAAGATTGCTATATTTAAATCTTCCGGTTGAGAAACAAATATTAAAATCAATATCAAGTTGACTAACTTTGAAATAATATTGGAAATGACAATTATCTTTGTTTGTGATATTGCAAGGTAAAACCAAGACCCCATCAAAACATAACCTAAAAAATAGGGGAAACAAGCAAATCCGATTATCGATGAAAATTTACTAGAAAGAAATATAAAATCATAAAGAAATAAAATGATAACGTATATAGCTAAATTTACATACCTAAGGTACTGATAGTGCCCGTATAAGGCTTGTTTATCTTGAAGGTTCGTAGCTTGGGCAACATCCCTGACCCCTCTATAATGGACACCGTAATCAATTAAAGTGTGTCCAAAAAAAATAAGATTAAGAAAAACAAAATAGGTCCCATAAACTTCTATACCTAGACTTCTTGTTAGGATAGGTAAGGTTATAAATGGTATAATTATATTTAATCCATCAATGATACCTATAGATAACAGATTCCTTAAAAATTTATTTTTATTTGACAAATTAAAACTCTTTTAGCGTAATTTCTTTCTGTTTCGAATAGTAAAGGCTGCATAATGAACAATAGCGATTAAACTACCAAAAGTATCTTTAATACAATCTAGCTTCCCCTTTTCTCTTCCTTGTATTTTGTGTTTCTTTACAATTAGAGATAAAGACGCAATCCAAATAATATACTCATCTAAAATATTGAATTTTCTTTTAGAAAACTTATTCAAGAACATAACTATTCTCAATGCTTTCATATTAAATATATTTAAATCTTTGATTTCTGTAGATAGAGCTAGTTTTTTTATTTCCTTGTACAAATCATTTCGAATCCAGATACCATAATCGTGATAATCTTTACTTAATGTATCAGGAAGCCCTTTCTCTAAATACTGAACACCTGTCCTGGCCCAAGGAAATTCAAGAAGTTCAGGTGAATGATTTTTTAGCATCAACTTATAAATAATATCTGTTCTACATGAAATATCTAGGGACCAAATAAATCCAAATACACTAGGACTAGTAAAAGCTTGATAAACTGGTATTTTTTCATCAATAACTTTCATACATTGATTCAACTGTTTTCTCATATAATGAATTTGTTTTTCTAATTCAAAGTATTGCCACTGTTTATCTCTAGGGAAGCGTAAATAGTAAGAATCTAAGTCATCTTGTATATTACCCACAGACTCCTTAAATACAATGTTTTTTAGCAAATAGAATCTATTCCTAATTTTCTTATTTAATGAATTGAGTTCATCAGCCCTTTCACCGGAATACTCTGCTCGACCAATGCTATCCCCAAAACTTCCTGCTATTATCAAATCTAAGTCAGTTAGATTAGATACGCCTACCATGTTATGGAGGTGAGTAGGAGAATACAGTGCACCATTATCAGCCGCAATATATATATTTTTCATTAAAACTTTAGGGTTTAACTCTAAATATTTCCATTGCCAATTATACAACTTGCTAATTCTCTCTGCATAATTTACATCACGACTTCCTTTTTCCCCCCAAGTAATTGCCGTAATAACTAGTTTATGTGTTTTCTCTAAACTGTGTAATAAGGATGCAATTACCCGACTATCCATACCTCCAGAAAGTAAAATGCCTATCCTTTTATTCTCACCAATATTTTCAATTAGCTCATCTTTAAGCTTTTGATAAAATAAATTTGAAACTTCCTCATCAGGTAATATTTTCTGACCATGTTCGGGTAAATCAGATACATAGTCCCACTTATTTCCAATTGGCTTCGCCATCCAAGGGCTTAAACTCACATTTTTTATAAACGTTCTATCGCCAAAAGTGTGTGATTGATTAAATAGCTCCGCAATACTTACACTATCCACAAAGTTTCTGCTCTGCTTGGAATCCATTATCTCATTAAATGATTTTTTTGTGATTAATTCATCTTCTATTTTAGTGAAGAAAGGGTTGTTAAAGCCTAGCGAATTGAAACTTTTAAACATTTGATTAACTTGGTTTAATATCATTGTTCTAATTTATCCTAATTATTGTAGGAGCTATTAATAATTGGAGAGGGTTTTAATTTTTTTTGAATAACTTTTTGTTAAAAACAAGATAAAAACTCCCCACATAACTAGCTGTAAAGGTGAGAACAAACCTGCTCTACCGGAGAAAAATGCTAAAGATCCAAATGATATAGCAGTATATAAGAAATAAACATTTACTCCTTTTACAATCGTATTTTCTAAAGTTTTAGTGATAAAACCTAAAATAAACAAAAAAACACAAATACCGAAAACACCAAAATTTAAATAGATATCAGCTAAGATTGTACTCCCCTCTCCTGTATGTGAATTTTCACCATATCTTAAGTATGTTATATAGCCACTAGAACTTATATAATAAACTTTATCTTCAGATAAACTAAGGTATGCACTTGAGGCAAATGGAATTGGTCCCAAGAGCGGCCCAATCCATAGTTTTCCATAATACAATCCATTTTCATCGACAGCTTGAATTGATGAATATAAAACCCGGTTACTGTTAGCTAGATTAATTGTTAAGTCATATACAGTATCCAACTCTAAACCTACATCATCATCAAGTGCGGATCTAAAAACGCCTATAAATGTCATTATAAATGCTCCACATAAAATCATAATTGCAAAATATTTATAAGATATTGGTTTAATCATAAAGTTATAACATAGAAATACTGCAATCAATACTTGAAGGGCCTCACCGCGATCACCAGCAATCACAAATAGAAATAAATACAGCATTACCAAACCGATAGATAATAGGTTATTTATTATAAACACCTTTAAGTCAGGTTTAGTTTGCGAGTTTGAGTATTTATAAAATAACAAAACAACCAAAATAGTAACTAATACTTTTAAAAGTTTATGTATATACGCAGAAACCCCACTAATAGCCTCCGCACTCCCTTGTGTTTTGTAAACAGCACCACTTATAAAAGATGAACCCGCAAAATATATAAAGAGTATTAATAAACAGTAAGACATAACTAAAATTATTGGACTGCCTTTATAGACAGAGTTTTTAGATCCTTTTTGAAAGGAAAAATCAAAGCTGTTAAATCCAATAAGCCACGAAATAAGAGCGATTAAAGATAGCCAAAGTCCATATGTAAAATAGATTTGATTACTAAATAAGTTAAAAAAATGATTAGGTATAATATCTGAAAAAACAATCATTAAAGACCATTGAAAATGAACAATAAAAAAACCTAATATAAATATTGTGCCTATTGTAAAAGCACCTTTTTTATTATTGATTTTGAAATGAATAACTAACAAAAACAAAGCTAAAACAAGATAAATACTTTCAAAAAAATAATCATCTGAGGATGTTTTTTCTGGAGCAACAAAAAACAACAAAATCAAAATAAATAACAAAGTAATAGAATAAGTTTGCTTCATAATATATTAACTATTTACTTCAGTTGCAGAACTAATACAAAAATCAAAATATTGTTTTGATATTTTTTCACTATTTAAACTGATTCTAAGCTTTCTACTGTTTGTAGAATATTTTTCTATTAATCCTGGATCATTTATAAGTTTTAAAATTGAGTTAGATAAATGTTCAACATCTTTAACAGGTATCAATTCACCGTTAACAAAATCATCAATTAAGTCACTTGGTCCTGTTGGGCAATTGAAGCTCAAACATGCGTTACCGGCAACTAATGCTTCAGCCAATGCATTTGGAAAGCCTTCAAATAGGGATGGAAAAACAAAAACCTTAGATTTACCTAACCAATGTTCAACGTTCTTAACTTGACCAATAAATTCTATTCGATGATTTAGTTTCTTATTATTAACTAGAGTCTGCAAGTGCCCTTTTTGAGAACCATCCCCTACAATCATAACTTTCCAAGTGCCTAATTCATGATCAATTTTGTCAATAGCTTCAATTAAATATTTGTGCCCTTTTTTAGGCTCCAGTCTGCCAACGGTTAAGATTATATTTTCTTTGATATGACCATCTAAATCAATTTCTCTAACAGGATTTGAAATAACCTTAACATTTAATTTAGGTAACTGCTCCATGATAAATTTTTTGTAAGAATAAGTTTGAGCTATTAATCCCTTAACCTTTTTATAGGCTATATTCCTTAATAACACTTTAAATTTAGAAAGAACCTCTGTTGGACTGTCCCTTTCGGATACTATTATTTTTGAAAATACACCCATTAAACTAAAAACCGTGAATATATTGTATTTATTCATAAAGGATAATATGAAGGTTGGTTTTTCCTTTGTAACTATTTTTCGTATTTTCAAGCCCATAAAAAAAAGATTTAAAAGCCGGTAAAATTTTCCTTTATTATTTTCTAACCCTAAGTAATGTATTTTTACGGAACTTGGTATTTGATAAAAAAAAGGGTCCTTTGTAAAAAGAATTAAATGTACCTCAACGTTTTCCAATAGACACCAATTAATTAATAACTCTGATGCTACACGCTCAGCCCCCCCTGCTGTAAGAGTGGGAATTAGAATAAAAGCTTTCTTCATCAGTTAATTACTCCCAAATCCCTTTAGAATCAATAATGATACCCTGTAGAGGTTTTACTAATTTAAATTCACAATGGTCAACTAGCAACACATGAATGTCAGCTGTTGAAAGTGCGACATCAACACTTTCAATATTTTGCCCCTTATATAGACTAGGAATACCATTAACATTAGGTTCAACTGCAATTACATTACCTTGATGCATTTCAACAATTGTATTTGCAATATAAAGTGCAGGACTTTCTCTCAAATCATCAATATCAGGTTTAAAAGCTAAGCCATAAAAAGCAATCGTTATATCTTTGGCGGTTTTATTAGGGTTAGCTTGTAAAAAATCAGCAATTGCTATTTTAACTTTATCGATCACCCATTCAGGTTTTGAATCATTAACCTCCCTTGCCATTCTAATAATTTTAGCCAGTTCAGGGGTTTTACTAACAATAAACCATGGATCAACTGCAATACAATGCCCGCCAACACCAGGTCCTGGTTTAAGAATATTGATACGAGGATGACGATTAGCTAATGATATTAATTCCCATACATCAATATCTAACTCTGCACAAATCATCGATAATTCATTCGCAAAAGCAATTTGAACATCTCTGCAACTATTCTCTGTAAGCTTTGCCATTTCGGCAGTTCTAGCATTTGTAACGACACATTCCCCTGCAACAAATGTTTTATATAAAGCAATAGCTTGTTCCGAACATTTAGCAGACATACCACCAATTACTCGGTCGTTTTCTACTAACTCACGCATTACATGACCAGGTAAGACTCTTTCAGGACAATGAGCAATACGAATGTCTGATCCTTCATTATGAGTTTGAGGAAAAGATAAATCTAAACGAGCTTCAGCTAACCAAGCAGCCATCTGCTCAGTTGCACCAACAGGTGACGTAGATTCTAAAATCACCAAATCACCTTTCTTTAAAACGGGAGCTATCGCCTTCGCAGCTGATTCAATGTAACTTAGGTTAGGCTGCGGAATATCATGAGCGTTTTCGGTAGGATAAAACGGTGTTGGTACGGCAATTAAAAATGCATCTGCAGGCTCAGGGGTTAAGGTCGCTTTTAAGTAACCTTCAGCAACTGCTGCATGTACAATTATATCCAATTCAGGTTCAACGATGTGTATTTCCCCACGATTAATGGTATCTACAGTTTGTTGATTGACATCAACACCAATCACCTTAATTTTTCGAGATGCAAATGCTGCGGCTGTAGGAAGACCTATGTAGCCAAGGCCTACAACTGATATTGTTTCAAATTTTCTCATAATGATTTCTTTTCATAGATTGATGTCTTCTCAGGAATACAAAATAATTAGATTGCGGCCTACGCCACAATGACCTATTTTTTATTTGGATAGTTCGTCAGCTATACGTTTGCATGCTTTGCCATCACCGTATGGGTTATGGGCAAAGCTCATAGCCTTATAACTTTCTTCTGAACTTAATAATTCTGTTAATTCAGTAACGATTGTTTCTACTTTTGTGCCTACGAGCTTAACTGTTCCTGCGTCAA
>JBNMNO010000083.1:0-10849 GCA_051275695.1 Mariniflexile sp. | reverse complement strand
AAGTAACAGAGCAAGCGGTATATATTTACAATAATTTAAGAACTCATTTTAGCTTAGATTTGAGAAAGCCTGCAGAAGTGCATTTGAATCCGAATATTAAGTATAAATCATATCGGAGAAATAATGTAAATTTACCTGAACTAACAATTTAGAACAAAACCAAGTTCAAATTATTTTTTGTCTTAAAAACGTCTGAAAAAATACTTTGAACCTGATAAATTAACTAAAAAAAAGGTCAACCTATATCAGTATAATACAAAATAGCAACTTAAGGAATTAGGATAATAGACAATTCAGATAAAGTACTTAATTACATCTGCTTATTTAGTAATAATTTAACTTTAATTCCAGAGACGTAAATATCTATGAATACATAAATTGTTCATCAGAAATATTTTACATATATTTATAATGATTTCTTTTACAGAAAATTAACTGTATTTAAACCCATTAATCATCCTTGAAACATTTGAACTTTAAGACCACTAAAACGAACGTTAAAGTATACACCTATTTATGAAAATTTATTTAATACCCTTAATTGCTATTTTAGCAGTATTCTGTATTAATGGTCAATCTCAACCTAGTTTAACTAATAAATATTCAGATGTATCACTAGACTTTAAAACCCGGGCAACAGACTTGGTAAAGCAAATGACTTTAGATGAGAAAATCTCCCAATTAGGTAACTCATCTCCTGCAATTAAAAGATTGGGTATTTTAGAATATAATTGGTGGAATGAATGCTTACATGGTGTTGCACGTTCAGGAATTGCTACTGTTTTTCCTCAGGCTATTGGAATGGCAGCAACATTTGATTCAAATATGATCAATCAAGTTGCCAATGTTATAAGCGACGAAGCACGTGCAAAACATCAAGAATCACTTCGAAACAAAGATTATGGTATGTACACCGGCCTCACATTTTGGTCGCCAAATATTAACATTTTTAGAGATCCCCGTTGGGGACGAGGGCAAGAAACCTATGGTGAAGACCCATACCTAACAGGACAAATGGGAATACAATTTGTGAAGGGCTTACAAGGCAATGATCCTAAATACTTAAAACTCGTAGCAACAGCAAAACATTTTGCCGTTCACAATGGTCCTGAACCAGAGAGGCATTCCTTTAATGTAATGCCTAACACACGTGATTTATGGGAAACCTATTTACCTGCATTTGAAGATTTAATTGTAGATGCTAAGGCCTATTCTATAATGAGTGCTTATAATCGTGTAGACGGTGAATCAGCAAGTGCAAGTTGGTTATTACTTGAAGATATTTTGCGTAACAAATGGGGATTTGAAGGGTATGTTGTTTCCGATTGTGGCGCTATTAAGGATATCTATGCTAATCATAAAATTGTTAAAACCCCAGAAGAGGCTGCTGCTATAGGAATTCGAAAAGGTTGCGATCTTAATTGTGGTGACGTTTATCAAAATGCTTTGAAAAAAGGAGTTGAATTAGGATTCATTGATGAAGACGAAATAAATCTTTCTGTTTATAGACTCATTTTGGCAAGGATGAAACTGGGGATGTTTGACCCTACAGATATGGTTCTTTATGCACAAATTCCTTTTGAAGTGAATAATAGTAAATCACATGATGAAATGGCATTGAAAATGGCACAAAAATCAATGACACTTCTAAAAAACAATGGAATATTACCATTAAATAAAAAGAAAATTAAAAAGATCGCTGTTGTTGGACCAAATGCTCACAACATTGATGCTTTACGAGGAAATTATTATGGAACTGCATCTAACCCAATAACGGTAATCAATGGAATAAAAAATGCTGTTGGTACAGATGTTAAAGTGACATTTTCTAAAGGAGTTTCCATAGTGAAAGATGAAAAAACAGTGGATTCAACCCTTTCAAAAGTAACGTTGGAAGAGGTAAGAAATGCTGATGTAGCTATTTTTGTTGGTGGTTTAGATGCTACTTGGGAAGGCGAAGAAATGGCTGATCGTAATGGAGTCGAAGGTTTCCTTGGTGGAGATCGTACCAAAATAGAATTGCCCAAAATTCAGATTGATGCTTTAAAAGCCATGAAGAAAACAGGAACACCTATTGTTTTTGTTTTAATGGCTGGAAGCGCCATTGCATTTGATGATTTAGATAAGAAGCTAGAGGCTATCCTAATGTCTTGGTATCCCGGTCAGCGTGGAGGTGATGCTATTGCCGATGTACTTTTTGGCAATTATAATCCAGCAGGTCGTTTGCCAGTCACTTTTTATGCATCAACTAATGAATTGCCCGATTTTAAAAATTATAATATGCGTGCAGGTAAAGGGTTTACTTATAGGTATTACAACGGTGATGCACTCTACCCATTTGGCCATGGCCTTAGCTATACCAAGTTTAAATACTCCGACCTTCAAATAGATAAAACTAAGCTTAGTAGTTCAGATACATTTACAGTATCAGTAAGGGTGCTAAATAATGGAAATTTGGATGGAGAAGAAGTTGTACAACTTTACATAAAGGATGTTGAGTCTGATAAATGGATGGCAAAAAAACAGCTTCGAAAATTTGAACGTATAGAATTGAAAAAGGGGGAATCAAAAACTATTAAATTTAATTTAGAAGCAAGTAAAGACTTACGTTATTATGATGCAATGTATCGAAAGTATATGGTGGAACCTGGAAGTTTTGAAATTCAAATAGGGGCATCAAGTGAAGATATTAGAATGAAACAAATAATTTCTATTGAAGAATAAATTTATAATAATAACCAGCAGGAATAAACAAGAAATAATTATTTTAAACAATGTATAAGACAATAGCCATAGTAAGCATTTTATGTATATGTGTTTACATTACAAAAACAAATGCACAAGAAAATAGTAGTCAATTCACAAATACTAATGTATCTACAAAATCTAATAACCCAATTTTAGAAACCAGAATAGACAGCATTCTTACCTTATTAACACTTGAGGAAAAGGTAGCAATGTGCCATGCTCAGTCACAATTTAGTTCACCAGGTGTCCCACGATTAGGAATTCCTGAATTATGGATGTCTGATGGCCCACATGGTATTCGAGGTGAAATTAATTGGAGTAATTGGGATTATTCAGGCTGGACAAATGATTATATCACCGCTTTTCCGGCATTAACCTGTCTTGCAGCCACTTTCAATCCATCCTTATCTAAACAATACGGAATCAGCATAGGTGAAGAAGCACGTTATAGAAAAAAGGATGTATTATTGGGGCCTGGAGTTAATATGTATCGCACGCCACTAAACGGTCGTAATTTTGAATATATGGGAGAAGATCCATACTTAGCTTCAGTTATGGTTGTTCCATATATTAAAGGAGTTCAGCAGAACGGCGTTGCGGCTTGTGTTAAACATTACGCCTTAAACAATCAAGAATTATGGCGTGGACATATCAATGTAGAGGTTAGCGACAGAGCTTTACATGAAATTTATCTTCCCGCTTTTAAAGCAGCGGTTAAAGAAGGAAACGCCTGGTCTATTATGGGTTCGTATAACCAATTTAGAGGTGAACATTGCTCTCATAATGATTTGCTTTTAAACCAAATACTTAAAAAAGATTGGGTTTTTGACGGCGTAGTCATTTCAGATTGGGGAGGTACTCATGACAGTAAACAAGCTGCTTTAAATGGACTTGATATTGAAATGGGCTCTCCTATAAATAAACAAACATCGCCAAGATTGGCTTTTGATGCTAATTTTCTTGGACAACCTTTTTTAGAACTGCTAAAAAATGGTAAAATAGACAAATCCATTTTAAATGATAAAGTGCGAAGGATTCTTCGTTTGATGATGCGTACTACCTTAAATACAGAACGCCCATTTGGTAGGATAAACAATAAAGAACATCTTCAAGTTTCTCGCGAAATAGCAACAGAAGGTATTGTGCTTTTAAAAAACGAAAATGATTTTTTCCCTATTAATCCAAGTCAAAAAATCACCATTGTAGTTATTGGTGAAAACGCAATAAAACCGATGACTATTGGAGGCGGTTCTTCAGAATTAAAAGCAGATTTTGAAATATCACCTCTTGAAGGCCTACAAAAACGCTATAAAAATGCAACCATTATATACTCGAAAGGCTATTCATCAGACAACCTAAAAGAAGGCGAAATGGCATCGCTCAATAATGAAGCCATCGAAATGGCATCAAAAGCAGATTTGGTTCTTTTTTTTGGTGGATTAAATAAAAATAAAGGACAAGATTGTGAGGATGGCGATAGGCAAGAACTTAATCTTCCATACAATCAAGATTATTTAATAAGTGAAATACAAAAAGAAAATGCTAATATCGGCATAGTTTTAGTTAGCGGTAATGCTGTTAGCATGCCTTGGATTTCTAGAGTTAAAGCTGTTATGCAAACCTGGTATCTTGGAAGTGAAGCAGGACACGCCATAGCAGATATTATTAGTGGTGATGTAAATCCGTCTGGAAAATTACCGTTTTCATTTCCAGTGAAGTTAACTGATAATGCGGCACATTTTTATGGCGAAATTTCATATCCAGGCGATGGTAAAACTCAACATTACAAAGATGATATTTTTGTGGGTTACCGTTGGCATGATACTAAAAATATTAAACCTCTTTTTTCATTTGGACATGGATTATCATATACCTCTTTTAAATTGTCAGATATAAAGACCAACAAAAAAACATATACTGCCACAGATCGTATTAACATTATGTTAAAACTTACTAATATTGGAAACATGGACGGTTCTGAGGTTGTACAAGTATATATAGGCAAACCAGAGTCAAAAGTAACAAGAGCTTTAAAAGAGCTGAAAGGTTTTAAAAAAATATTCCTGAAAAAAAGTGAACATTCAATTATCAACATTCCTATTAATGTTGCTTCATTATCTTTTTATGATGCGTCTATTTCCAATTGGAATTTAGAAAAAGGAGACTACATTATTTATATTGGTAACGCTTCCAATAATATTTCTAAAAAAATAAACATTACAATTGAGTAGATAGCATTCTCAATGATGCACATAAAAATATTACGTTAAACTTTTTAAAAACAACATACATGCTAGCATAAAATTGAATGCATCCTGTCTTTGAATTTATCTGATAAAAGTATTTTTCTTTGAATAAATCAGTTCCGATTAATAAATAATTTTAAAAATTAAGTCTGGATTAATTGTTAATTAAGTCAAATATTAATCATTGAGTCATACTTTTAATTAAAATTCAAAATTATATTAATTATTAATCTAAACTCACAAGGCTTATGAAAAAAATAATCTTTATTGCTTTTTTATCTGCTTCTTTTATGTCTGCGCAGGAACTCTCTACAACGAGCGGAATTGTGACAATTAAAAGCGGTGCATCGATGAATGTAAACGGATTGGTTTTAAATCCAACTACAGATCATGTTATTGGGAACAATAATTCAATTACCATGTCTACAACTCCAATAACATCGAATGGTAATGCAAGTATGTCGCGCGTCTATAATTACGCTTCCCCTTCTGCAGATTTTCTTGGAACTATTGTTTATCAGTACGAGGATGCCGATCAAAATTCTATTTTAGATGCTGATGCGGTATTGGAAGTAAATGTAGCTGATCAATGGCAAAACTATGCAGATAGTGATGGCGTGGATAACAGTGTTACTCATGCATTTTCTAGTGCAGTTCAAATTTCATCAGTAACAGCCTCGTCATCAGCGGCGACTTTAACTGTTGAATCTGTTTCGGATAACCAATTACTTAAGGTTTATCCTAACCCTGTAGTTTCTCAAATTAATATTGCTCACAACGAGCGTATTGAGGCTACAGTTTTTAATCAACTTGGGCAACATGTCTTAACAACTCAAGAGAAAACTATTGATCTATCATCTTACTCAAAAGGGGTTTACACATTAAAAATCCGTAATCTAAACAATAATAATACTAACAACTTTAAAATAATTAAACAATGAAAAAACTTACTTTAACAATTTTATTGGCATCATTTTTTATTATGGGTGCTACATATGGCCAAGTTAACAGCATAGTTGCTGGAACTGACATTACTTCAACTGATGATGGTGCAGGTAATGTTACCGTGAATAACAATAGAAACCAATACGATGCTGGTGTAATTAGATATGTATGGGATAACGGAGCGCAACAACCATTTGGTAGTCGTATTTATAAATCACATACCTCTCAAGGTTCAAGAAGTGGAAACGGAAACTCTAATGATTATTTTGGTAATATTGGAGATCGTACAGTAGATTTAACCTTTGCAGATGCTCCTGGTAGTGCTGTAGGAGATCGTGGTGGACAACCAAGAGTTGTAAGCGATGGCTATGGTGCTTTAGCCTGGGGGTCATTTGCTGCAGGCGAACGTTGTAGAGCTTCAGGAGGTGGTTCTATAGCTGTGGGTATTTTAGCCCATGCAGGGCCATTAACCGGCCCAGGAGATTTTGGTTTAAGTGGTGATAATGCTGGGCAAACTGCCTTTGGATGGAGAACACTTGCTACCGGAAATGGGTCGTCTGCTATGGGTCATATTACAACAGCTTCGGGAGCATGGGCATTTGCAGCTGGAAATACTACGACTGCATCTGGTAATGGAGCAGTTGCTTTTGGTATCGGCACTACAGCTGCTGCTGAAGGTGGTTTCGCAGTTGGAAAACACAACGTAACAACTGATGCAGCTTTTGTAGTTGGAAATGGAGCTGATTCTGGTAATCAATCAGATGCTTTTGTAGTGAATACAGACGGATCTGCTGTGTTTTCTGGAGATGTTACCGTAAATTCTGATATGCGTTTAAAAGCAAATATCATATCTTTAGGTAGCACGCTTGCTAAACTTTTACAAATTGATGGTAAAAGTTATGTTATGAAAACGGATGAATCTAAACAAAAAATAGGTTTATTAGCACAAGATGTTCAAGCTGTTTATCCTGAATTAGTAAAAGAAGCAAATAATGAAGAAGGAACCCTTTCTGTTAATTATCAAGGTTTAATTCCTGTACTTATTAACGCTATTAAAGAGCAACAAGCAGAAATTAATGAATTAAAAAGATTGATTAAAAAAGACTAATCCTAATCAAATTTTAATCTTAAAAAATAACTCCACCTCCTATTTTGGTGGGGTTATTTGCTTTAATAAAACAAACCACATTTCTATTATCTTTAATAAATGCTAATCCAATTTCAGACATTTCTCTAGAAAAAAACAAACAAATGAAAAATATATTGACCACGTTATTGCTACTGATTTGTCTCACTTCTTTTGGACAAGTAACATTTACCAACGCACCACAAAACAAACAATTAGTTGCAAGAAATATTAATACAAACTTAGGAACTGTTAATATCTCAGGAACAGTTAATAATTCTGGCGTTAATTATGATGCTATTGAAGTCGTTGTTATTAAAGGAGGGATCATTGAATATAGCAGAGTTCAAGAAAGTTTAAGTTTTAGCGTCAATATGGCGACTTTTAATATCGATATAACTATAAATTCAGAATTAACTAATTATACCATCATCATAAACGGATTAAATGGAGCAAACACAACTCAAATCATGCAAGCAACTGAAGTTGTAGCTGGTGATGTATTTATAGTACAGGGACAATCTAACGCTGAAGCCAACGAGCGTAATGGAAGTGCTAGTGCTAATAACAATAATTTTATTCGTGTTTATGCTAGCGGAACAGAAAACGGCACCAATTTGCAAAACAACGACAATTGGTTTGTTGCACAGGGCGATGGACATAAAGAAACGGACGGAAATGCGGGTCAATGGGGTTTAAAATTAGCAAAAATGCTACAAGATGATTTAAATATACCCATAGCTATTTTTAATGGAGCTCACGGTGGTCAGCCAATTGAATTTTTTCAAGCACCTGGAAATTACGCAACATCTACAAGCTCTAATTATGGTCGTATGTATTACCGTTTAAATGAAACAGGTTTAAAAGCTAATGTTCGCGGTATATTATGGTCTCAAGGAGAAGCAAATTCATTTGGTTCGGGTTTAGCAACTCAAAGCTATATGAACTTATTTAATGATTTAAAAACTGCTTGGTTAAACGATTACCCTAATATTGAACATTTTTATTTGTTTCAAACCAGAGATTGCGATTGTGGTACAACTGCTACTGGTCGTCTAAAAATTAAAGAGGCACAACGCCAATTAGCTCAAAATGATCCTGATATTACTATTATGTCAACAACAGGAATGACACTGCATAACGATAATTGTCATTTCCCATTTGTTGATGGTTACGAGAAATTTGCAACCAGAATTTATCCTTTAGTAAAACGTCATATTTACGGAGAAACTATTGCATCGACTTTTGATGCTCCAATGATTACATCGGCAAAATTAATGAGTCCTACTTCATTAGAAATAGAAACTGATTCTCCTTTACAAATTACGACTACAAATCTAGGGATTTTACAGCAGGATTATTTACTAACCAACGTTGGGTCTGCAACTATTACTGCAGTTCAAATTTCTGGTAATAAAATTATTTTCACACTTTCTGCTTATCCAGGGTTTGGCAGATCGTCTTCTATATCATATATAGGAAGAAATACAAATAATTTATTAAATATTACTAATTCTAATGATTTAGAATTGATAAACTTTAGTTTCTTTCCTATCCAAGATTTATCCGATAATGGCAACCCTCCAGATGGTGGAAATCCTCCAGGAAACGGCAGCGATAATACCAATCCTAAAATTATTCAATTAGAAAACGGTGGGCAAATCACAATTAAAGCCAACGGTTCTTTAAATTTGAAAGGCTTAAAATTAACACCAAACACTGATCATATTCTTATAGCCGATAATACAGCAACCAGATCTTTAACCGCATTAGGATCTACACCGAATGAAAGTATGGCAAGAGTATTTAATTTTGCTTCGGCAACAGCCGACTTTACTGGTAAAATTATTTATTATTATGACGATTTAGATATGGGGACCATCACACATGGTGATGCTGTTATACAAGTAAAAGACGATGCCGATATGTGGATATCTTATGCAGATGAAGACGCAAACAACAATAAAGTCACTTATACTTTTACAAATCCTATTAAAATTAAATCGGTTACGGTGTCAGGATCAGCTACAACTTTAAGTATTGAACCACTTACAGAAGAAATGAAGATTGCTATTTTTCCTAATCCAGTAAATTCAGTACTTCAAATTAAATATCAAGGCCATATAAATGCCAAAGTTTACGATTTTTTAGGTAGAGAACTTTTATCAACCAATTCAAAATCTATTGATATTAGTGCGATGCCAGCTGGTGTTTATATTATTAAAACTACAGATAAAGCGATTAATAAAACAAATAGCTATAAAATAATTAAAAAATAAGACCAAGATAAAAGCAAGCTTGATTATAGCAAAACCATAAATTATTTTTTTAAAATTAAAAAAATGCCATCACACAAAAATATTTCTAAGTATTCTAGCTTTCTGTTTTTTGTAGTTATCTTATTTTGGAGCTCTGATATTTTAGGCCAATGCAATGGGTCTATCGGCGCATGCAACAAAAAGTACAATGAAGTGGTTTATTTAACCACACACAACGCGTTTAATTCTGAGCAAGATGGTTTTTCTTTTCCTAACCAAAATAACAATATTGCAAAGCAACTTAAAGATGGTATTCGAGGATTAATGATTGATGTTTATGATGATAATAGTACTACAGTTGTGTATCATGGTTTTTCATTTTTGGGCTCAAAACCTTTATCTACTTATTTGAATGATATTAAAAGTTTTTTAGATAACAACCCTAATGAAATTATTACAATCATTTTTCAAAATGACACTGGAGTAATTGCTAATGCTATTGAAAATGATTTTAATCAAGCTGGATTAACAAATTATTTACATACTCAAAATAAATTTTCGCAGTGGCCAACATTACAAACCATGATTAACACAAATAAGCGTCTGGTTGTTTTTAATGAAGTAAATAATGCTTCGGCTAGCCAAGGATGGTATCATCATATTTGGGATTTTGCTGTTGAGATAAATTATGGAAGTATTAATTGTGATTATGGAAGAGGCAATGCATCAAATTCTTTATTTGTTTTTAACCATTTTGTAACTTCAGGTTCTGGCACAGCAAGTGCCTCTGAAGCGCAAACGGTAAATTCAAATCCTAATTTTATAAGCCATGTGACACAATGTCAACAATCAAAAAATAAATTTCCAAATTTTATAACTGTCGACTTTTATGACCTTGGAGATGCTATGGCTGTGGTTAATCAATTAAACGCATCTAATTCCGGAAGTGAAGACGGAGGTGAAGACAACCCTCCAGGAAATGGTAGCGATAATACAGACCCTAAAATTATTCAATTACAAAATAGTGGGCAAATTACTATTAAAGCAAATGCTTCGCTTAATTTAAAAGGGTTAAAGTTAACACCAAATATTGATCATTCTTTAATTGCCGATAACGCTGCAACAAGATCTTTAGATGCTTTAGGATCTGCGCCTAACCAAAGTATGGCAAGAGTATTTAATTTTACTTCGGCTTCAAACGATTTTACAGGCGATATTATTTATTATTATGATGATGTCGATATGGGAACCAACACTCACAATGATGCTGCACTTCAAGTTAAGGATGAAAACGGATTATGGAATAGCTTTACTGATGAAGATACTAACGACCATCAAATAAAATACAGTTTTACAAGCCCAATTAAAATTTCAGGCGTAACAGGTTCTGCTTTATCTACTACATTGCTTATTGAAACCATAAATAAAATATTTAGTGTAAATTTATATCCCAACCCAGTTACTTCTCAATTACAAATAGACTACGACGGCAGACTAAAAACAATCGTTTATGATTTTCTTGGAAA
>JBNMNO010000082.1:0-11249 GCA_051275695.1 Mariniflexile sp. | reverse complement strand
TGAAGACAGAGATACTACTGGAGGTAATTCCAGCTTTAAAGGAAACCAAAGCACCTTGGTTTTGGGCGCGATGATTACTTTTTAAACGTCATGGCGAAAAGGTACTTCGAAGCCATCTTTAAATCGCCAATTAGAAAGATTTCTTCGTCGCGAGGGCCTCGTAATGACTGGAGCGATTATTGTTTAAAGCGAAGCGACTGCCTTTTCAATCCGCTTAACCGTTTCTCCTTTACCAATCATAAACATAATATCAAATACATCAGGACCTTGTAAAGCACCAACTAGTGCTAAACGCAGTGGCATCATAACTTGACCAAAACCAATATTGTTGGTGGTTATCCAACCTTTTATTTCGGTTTGAAGGGTTTCTACCGAAAAGTCTTCAATAGCGTTTATAATAGAAATTAGTGAGTTCAAGAGTTCGTGCGCACCTTCTTTAAAGGCTTTTTTTGATGCTTTTTCATCATACGCTTTAGGGGCTTCAAAAAAGTAAGAACTCAATTCCCAAAAATTGGAGACAAACGTTGCACGTTCTTTTACTAAGCCAACAACAAGTGCTATATAATTTATATCGATTGTAGCCAATTCTGAATGTTGGTTTTTGAAAGCTTCAGCCAAATCATCATTAAATTGGTCTTGCATATAGTGATGGTTAAACCACTTAATTTTATCAGGGTCAAAACGAGCTCCAGATTTGTTAACACGTTCTAAATCAAAAGCATTTATTAATTCGTCTAAACTAAAAATCTCCTGTTCTGTTCCGGGATTCCATCCTAAAAGCGCTAAAAAGTTTATCATGGCTTCCGGGAAATAGCCATCTTCTTTATAGCCTCTTGAAATGCCGTTGGTTTTTGGATCTTCCCATTGTAAAGGAAACACAGGAAACCCTAATTTATCACCATCGCGTTTGCTTAATTTTCCTTTCCCCGTTGGTTTTAAAATTAAGGGTAAGTGTGCAAACTCTGGAGACTCCCAACCAAATGCTTTATATAATTGGTAATGTAAAGCCAATGAAGGCAACCATTCTTCGCCACGAATCACATGGGTAATTTCCATTAAATGATCGTCGACTATATTCGCTAAATGATAGGTTGGCATCCCGTCACTTTTAAATAAAACCTTATCATCTAAAATATTGGTATCTATTTGAATAGCACCGCGGATACTATCTGTTAAATGCAAGGTTTCATCTTGAGGCGATTTAAAGCGTATTACATAATCGGCGCCGGCAGCTAATTTTGCTTTAACCTCATCCGCGCTAAGCGATAAAGAATTACTCAATTTTAAACGGTTATGCCAATTGTATATAAAGGTTTTTCCTTTAGCTTCGTGGTCGGTTCTGTGAAAATCTAAGATTTCTGTGGTATCAAAAGCGTAATAGGCATTTCCCGAAACAATCAGCGCTTCAGCATATTGTTTGTACAAATGTTTCCGTTCACTTTGACGGTAGGGACCAAATTTTTCGTTTTTATTAGTGCCTTCATCAAAAGGAATACCACACCAGTTTAGGGCATCAATAATATACTGTTCAGCACCTTCAACATAGCGGTTTTGGTCGGTATCTTCAATTCTTAGGATAAAAGTACCCTTGTGTTTTTTAGCAAATAAATAGTTGAATAAAGCCGTACGAACGCCTCCAATATGAAGCGGTCCGGTTGGGCTTGGTGCAAAACGCACACGAACATTTTTAGTCATGTTTTGTAATTTAAGACTGCAAAGATACGTATTAAGCGAAAAGACGGAAGCCAGAAGCAATAAGTTTTTTGTGTTTTATGAAGAGACCATTTCGTGAGGAATACGTTTATTCATAATAGCAAACCATAACGGGGGGATTAAGGCAAGTACCATAGACGTAGGATACCCGTAAGGCATTTGCGGACTCTCTTTGTGGCAATCTAAAATTTGATACTTTTTTGATGTTTTGTAATGGTGGTCGCTATGTCTTGTTAACTCGTAAAGCACTATGCGCCCAATAACATGATTGGAGTTCCAGGAGTGTATCTCTTTAACGCGCTCGTATCTGCCAGAATCAGTTTTTAGGCGCAACAAGCCGTAGTGCTCAATGTAGTTAACTGTTTCTAAAAGCGTGAAGCCAATAATGGCTGAAAACAGCGCAAATAGAAACCCTAAGTTTCCGAAAAACAGGGTTACAGCGCTTAAGTATATAATTTGTAAAACGAAAAACCAGAGCATATCGTTTTTTAAAGAAACTGCTCCTAGATTATTGTTTATTAAAAGCTTTTTTTGAATTTTCCAGGCACTCAAATATTGCCTAAAAATAGAGGTAATCCAAAACGAATATACCGTTTGGTTATAACGTGCCGTAGCAGGATCTTCTTTGGTCGCTGCATGTAAATGGTGACCGAAATTATGTTCAATATAAAAATGCATGTATAAAGCTGGAAGCAACAAAGCTTTGCCTAAAAAGCGTTCGTTAGTGGCTTGCCTGTGCCCTAATTCGTGCGCCACGTTAATGCCGTTTACCCCTAAAACGATTCCCATGGAAATAATTAAACCTACAAACTCATAGGTTTCTAACGTAGTGGATGAAATAGTAACTAAACCATAAAACAGCAGGCCATAAACAATAGGCAGATTGAGATATAACAACCAGTCGAAGATTTTTTTATGCAATAAATTTTCAGATTCTTTTTGGCTAATGTTCGTATTGTCTATAGGAAATATAAGTTCTAATACAGGGATTACTACAAACGCATAAAAAGGCGTTAGGAAAGTAAATAGGCCTTTAAACTGTATGGCTAATAGCACCGTGAATGGAATGGAAAGAGCCGCTAAATATTTTAAATCTTTCATAATAAAATCAATTTTGTTGTCCGACAAGCGGTATGTTTCACATGTGTTAAATTACTAATTCTCTAAATTAACACAACCTTACCAAATTTAAGCAATTACTCTATAAAATAAAATTGTAGTTTAGTGGGTTAATTAGACGAAATGGTGAGTAACTTTAAAAATATACAAATCAAGTTAGAAGCATTTATTAGGCGATACTATACTAATGAATTGCTTAAAGGGGCTATTTTGTTTTTCGCACTTGGCTTGCTGTATTTTTTATTCACCTTGTTTGTAGAACATGTTTTATGGTTAAACACAACGGCTAGAACTTTGTTGTTTTGGCTGTTTATTCTAGTGGAATTAGCCTTTCTTGGTAAATTTATTGCTATTCCTTTAGCTAAATTATTTAAGCTTCAAAAAGGTATAAATTACGAAGATGCCTCTAAAATTATTGGGCATTATTTTCCGGAAGTGAATGATAAGTTATTAAATGTCCTTCAGCTTCATCAAAACCCCTTACAGTCCGAATTACTTTTAGCAAGTATTGATCAAAAGTCAGTGGAATTAAGCCCAATTCCTTTTAAACTTGCTGTTAATTTTAAAAAAAATGTGCAGTATTTAAAATATGCTGCCATTCCTGTTTTAATTCTTTTGTTGACGTTTTTATTTGGAAATACGAATTGGTTTAGTAATAGTTTGGAGCGCGTGGTGCACTACAAAACAGCTTACGAACCGCCGGCACCTTTTCAATTTTATGTTGTGAATGAAAATTTAAATGCCATTGAGAACAAAGAGTTTAAATTGATTGTTAAAACGGCTGGAGAGGTTATACCAGAAAGTGCTCAAATTGTGTATAATGATGAAACCTATTTTTTACAGCAAAAGGGCATAGGCGAATTTGAATATGTGTTTTCGCAACCCAAGGAAGCTATCGAATTTCAATTAAGGTCTAATAACGTTATCTCAAAACCTTACACCATTCAGGTTGTTGAAGTGCCATCTTTATTAAGTTTCGAAATGGTGTTGGAGTATCCAGATTATACCAAAAAAAAGGATGAAACTTTAAAAAGCACTGGGAATGCGGTGGTGCCGGAAGGCACTAATATTACTTGGCACCTTAAAACAAAATCTACCGATAATGTTCAGTTGTATGCTAAAGACACAATAGATTTTTCTTCTGAGAAACCGGGAGTGTTTAATGCTTCTAAACGGGTTTATAACAGTTTAAATTATGGCTTGAGTACCAGTAACAAAACTTTAAAAAATTATGAAAATTTGGCATTTAGTATTGATGTGATTAAAGATGAATATCCTGCAATAAATATAAAAATGAAACAAGATAGTTTGGATTTACAAACGCTCTATTTTTACGGACAAGTAAGCGATGATTATGGGTTTAGTAGGTTGCAGCTGGTTTATTACCCTACCGATAATGATTCTAATAAGAAAGTTGAAAAGCTAACAGTTTCTAATTCTAACATCGCCGACTTTATTACAGCGTTTCCTAATAACTTAAATATTGAAGCAGGTATTCCTTATGAAATATATTTTCAAGTATTTGATAATGATAAGGTTAACAAGTATAAGAGTGTAAAAAGTAATGTGTTTTCTTATAGAAAGCGCACGAAAGAAGAGGAAATTAACAAGCAGTTGAATGCACAAAGTGAATCGATAAAGGATTTGAATAAATCTTTGAAGAAATTTAGTGAACAGGATAAAGAATTAGAAGAATTATCGAAAACGCAGAAGGAAAAATCCAGTCTTAATTTTAATGACAAAAAAAAATTAGAATCTTTTTTGAAACGTCAGGAACAGCAGGACGCGTTGATGAAAAATTTTAACAAAAAGCTAAATGATAATTTAGAAGAGTTTCAAAAGGAAAACAAGGAGAACGATGTTTTTAAAGAAGATTTAAAAGAACGTTTAAAAGAAAATGAAGAACAGCTTAAAAAGGACGAAAAGCTTTTAGACGAAATAAAAAAACTGCAGGATAAAATTAACAAAGAAGAGCTTACTCAAAAGCTTGACGACTTGGCTAAACAGAACAAAAATAAAAAGCGAAGTTTAGAGCAGTTGCTTGAATTAACAAAACGTTTTTATATTCAGAAAAAGTTGGATAAACTTAAAGATGATTTAACAAAACTGGCGATAGATCAGGAGAAATTATCTAACGAATCTGAAGAGAAAAATACAAAGGAGATGCAAGAAGACCTTAACAAAGAATTCGAAGATTTTAAAAAGCAAATAGAGGATTTAAAGAAAGAAGCAAAGCAATTAAAGAAACCCATTGATGTACCTCAGGATAAATTAGAAGAAAACGAAATCCAAAAGGAACAACAAAAGGCGTCTGAAGAATTGATGAAGAACGAGAAGGAAAATGCTTCTGATGAAGATAAGGCGGCTCCAAAAGAAAAGGAAAATCAGAATTTAAAAAATGCCCAACAAAGCCAAAAGAAGGCAGCTCAAAAAATGATGAAAATGAGTCAGAAAATGCAAAGCGCCACGCAGGCAGGGGGTGGTGAACAGTTACAAGAGGATGCTGAAATGCTCAGGCAGATTTTAGACAATGTTTTGCTTTTTTCTTTTGATCAGGAGAAACTAATGAATCAGTTTGAATTGGTTGAAGAAAACCATAATAAGTTCGCTTCTTATTTAAAAAATCAAAACAATTTACGAGAACATTTCGAGCATGTAGATGATAGTTTGTTTGCTTTATCACTCCGCCAGCCTAAGTTGTCAGAAGAAGTAAACAAACAAATCACAGAGGTTTATTATAATATTGATAAAGCTTTAGAAATGTTTGCAGATAGCCAATTGTATCAAGGTATTTCTAATCAACAATTCACTATTACAGCTGCCAATAATTTATCTAATTTTTTAAGTGATGTTCTGGATAACATGCAAGAGAATTTGAATATGTCAATGGGAAAAGGTGATAAGGGAGAGATGCAGCTTCCTGATATTATTATGAGTCAGGAAGCGCTTAATAAAATGATGGAAGAGGGCATGAAGAAAGGCGAAAACGGAAAACCCAAAGATGAAGGCGGCAAGAAGGAAGGTGAAAAAGGTAAGGACGGAGATAGGGGAAATAAACCGGGAGAAGGCAAAGATGGAGACAAGAATGGTGGAGAAGCCGAAGGTAATAACGATGATTTAAATGGGTTGTTATATGAGATATATCAACAACAGCAGGAATTGCGTAATGCGTTACAGGATAAACTCGCGAAGGATGGTAAAAGTGGCACGGGCGCATCTTTGCTTAGAAGAATGGAAGAGATTGAATTGGATTTATTGAACAAAGGATTCACCAATCAAACGCTTCAAAAAATGATGGAATTGAAGCATCAATTACTAAAATTAGAAAACGCGACTTTCGAACAAGGCGAGGATAATAAGCGTGAATCTAAAACCAATACGGGTGATTATAATAACAACTCAAATAATCAAATCCCAACCGCTAAGCAATATTTCAATACTACCGAAATATTAAACAGACAAACATTACCTTTGCAACAAGTTTACAAAAAGAAAGTTCAAGCGTATTTTAAGCAAACCAATGATTAATTTTAATTACGAAACAGCATTCTCGTTAGATAATGAAGCACAATTATCAGAGTGGATTGTAGGTGTTATTTCTTCAGAAGGACGTAAACTTGAGGAGGTGAATTACATTTTTTGTGATGACGCCTATTTACTTAAATTGAATGTTGAGTTTCTTAATCACGATACCTTAACAGATATTATTAGCTTTGACTATTCGGTCGGAAAAATTATACAAGGTGATATTTTTATATCTATAGAAAGAGTAGCGGATAATGCCCATGATTTTAATGTATCCTTGCGTGAAGAATTACAACGGGTTATGGTGCACGGGGTGTTGCATTACTGTGGGTATAAAGACAAATCTGAAAGCGATTCTAAATTGATGCGACAAAAGGAAGAACACTACCTAAAGCAACTTGCTTGATATTATAGAAATCAGCGTATATTTGCACACTCAAAAATTAAATTGAAATAGTGTTCCACGTGGAACACTATTAAAAAACCAGAAGTTATGTTTAATGATGTATATGATGTTATTGTAGTTGGAGCGGGTCACGCAGGAAGTGAGGCTGCTGCTGCTGCTGCAAATATGGGAAGTAAAACATTGCTTGTTACAATGAATCTGCAAAACATTGCGCAAATGTCTTGCAATCCTGCCATGGGCGGCATTGCAAAAGGACAAATTGTTCGCGAGATCGATGCGCTTGGAGGGTACTCTGGGATAGTATCTGACACTTCTGCAATTCAATTTAAAATGCTTAACAAATCAAAAGGACCCGCCATGTGGAGCCCGAGGGCTCAGAGCGACCGTATGCGTTTTGCAGAGGATTGGAGATTGATGCTGGAGGGAACCCCTAATCTTGATTTCTATCAAGAAATGGTTGCAGGTTTGTTGATAGAAAACGGTAAAGTGGCCGGGGTAAAAACATCGTTAGGACTTGCTATAAAAGGAAAGTCCGTAGTGCTTACAAACGGTACTTTTTTAAACGGCTTAATACACATTGGTGATAAGAATTTTGGTGGCGGTAGAGCTGGTGAAAGGGCTGCTACTGGCATCACCGAACAGTTAGTGAGTTTAGGTTTTAGTTCTGGAAGAATGAAAACCGGAACGCCTCCTAGAGTGGATGGACGCTCCTTAGATTATTCTAAAATGGTTGAGCAACCTGGTGATGAAAATCCTGAAAAGTTTTCATATCTGGACATTACAAAACCGTTGCAAAATCAACGCTCTTGTCATTTGACTTATACGAGTGAATTGGTACACGATTTGCTTCGCGAAGGTTTTGATAGATCGCCTATGTTTAATGGCAGAATTAAAAGTTTAGGGCCCCGTTATTGTCCGTCTATAGAGGACAAGATTAATCGATTTGCAGATAAAGACAGACATCAATTATTTGTGGAGCCTGAAGGGTGGAATACCTGTGAGGTATATGTGAATGGGTTCTCAACTTCGCTTCCAGAAGATGTCCAATTCAAAGCATTGCGCTCCGTCGTTGGGTTTGAAAACGTGAAATTTTTTAGACCCGGTTATGCTATTGAATATGATTATTTTCAGCCTACACAATTAAAGCATACACTGGAAACAAAACTTATTGAAGGCTTGTATTTTGCTGGGCAGATTAATGGTACTACAGGGTATGAGGAAGCGGGTTCTCAAGGTTTGATGGCCGGTATAAATGCGAGCTTAAAAGTTCAGGAAAAGGAAGCGTTTATTTTAAAAAGAGACGAAGCCTATATAGGTGTTTTAATTGATGATTTAATTACTAAAGGGACAGAAGAGCCTTATAGAATGTTTACATCTAGAGCGGAGTACAGAACCTTGTTGCGTCAAGATAATGCCGATTTAAGATTGACGCCTAAAGGTTTTGAAATTGGTTTAGCGAGTGAAAAGCGTTTACGTAGAATGGAGCAAAAGCACGAAGATTCTGAAAAATTTGTTAAGTTTTTTGCTGATACGAGTGTGAAACCAGAGGACGCAAATCCAGTATTAGAGGCTAAAGATTCTGCATTAGTTAAACAGTCTGATAAGATGTTTAAAATCTTCTCAAGACCAAACATTAGTATTGATGATATGCGAAAATTTGATGAGGTTGAGCAGTATATCAATGAAAATAATTTAGATAACGAAGTTATTGAGCAAGCCGAAATCCAAATTAAATATTCGGGGTATATAGCTAAAGAAAAGAATAACGCTGATAAATTAAGTAGGTTGGAGTACGTGAAAATACCAGCTAATTTTGATTATTCACAAATCCAATCTATGAGTTTTGAAGCGCGTGAAAAACTAAAAAAAATACAGCCAATAACCGTGTCACAAGCTTCAAGAATTAGCGGAGTATCTCCTAATGATATTTCTGTTCTTTTAGTTTATATGGGACGATAAATTGTTTCACATATGTTGGTATTTATTGTTTTTTATCGGTGTTATGTCATTCGCATAGCATCATTGGTGTTTGCGACCAATTAACAATTATGCTCAATGCATAGTTCCACGTGGAACACTTTTAAATAGTATTAAAATAATCTTTGTGCATTCGTGGTAAAAGAAAACTCAAAACATCCTTTTTTAGAAGTAAAAGATCATTCTGTTTCTGGCGAAAATTTTCAATTAATTGAAAATTTAGAATATGGATTTCTTGAAACCACACCACAACCATCATTAGAATCTATACCCGATTATTATAAAAGTGAAGATTATATTTCTCATACAGATTCAAAGAGAAATCTTTTTGAAATCGTATATCACTTAGTTAGAAAGATTTCATTAAAACAAAAATTGAAATTAATTAACACCTCTACTTCGACCCAAAAAAACCTTTTAGATGTTGGATGTGGCACTGGCGATTTTCTTCGAGTTGCTAAACAAAACCATTGGAGCGTTTCTGGAATTGAACCAAACAAGCAGGCGCGACAAATAGCGAATAATAAAACTGATAATTCGGTTTTTGCAATTGAGCACTTATTAAAATTTCAAGCCGAAAGTTTTGACGTAATATCACTTTGGCATGTGTTAGAGCATTTGCCAAATCTAGAAGAACACATTCAGGTTTTTAAAAAATTATTGAAACCAAACGGGACTTTAATAATTGCGGTGCCAAATTATAAAAGTTATGATGCCGAATATTACCAAGAATTTTGGGCAGCTTATGATGTTCCGAGACACCTTTGGCATTTTAATAAAGATTCCATTTCCAAATTGGTTTCAAAAGTTTCAATGGAAGTCGTAAAAACAAAACCATTGTATTTTGATGCGTTTTATGTCAGTCTCCTTTCTGAAAAGTACAAAAACGGAAAAATGAATTTTTTCAAAGGTTTGTGGATGGGAATGCTATCAAATTTAAAATCTATAAAGTCAAAAGAGGCCTCTTCATTAATTTATAGCATTAAAAACAGCTAAAACTAAATTTAAAGCTTTTATATGTGTTTTTTGAGGTGTCGCTAACCAATCTAGAGGGTAAATTTTTTAAATGCATGTAGCAGCTTGTTTTGAGTCTGTTTCTTATAGTGAATTATTATCGAATCTAGTTATATGTATAAGTTTTACTTATATATTAAAATCAAAAAAATTTCTACGTTATTTATAATTTACTTTATTACTTTTGCTTTCGTTATAAAAATTAAACAAATGAAAAATATATTTTACGTAGTAGTTTTAGCATTGGCTGTAACATCATGCCAAAAACAAGGAAAAATCGGATTTGTAGATAATGGAACTGTTATAAACGATTATCAAGAAAAGAAAGATTTGGAAGCTAGATTTCAATTAAAAGAAGAGGCTTTTAGAAAAAGAGCTGATAGTGTTAGTCAGGCATTTCAATTAGAAGTCCAACAAACGCAATTGAACGCAAAAAATGCACCACAAGCTAAAGCGCAAGAATTAATGGGTGGTTTACAACAAAAACAACAATTACTTCAACAACAGATGCAATTTGAACAACAACAATTGCAACAAGGGTTTCAAACGGAAGTTGATTCAGTTATAAGCAAAGTAAAAAAGTTTGTTAAAGATTACGGGAAAAGTAATAGTTACACTTATATTTTAGGAACGAGCGATGCAGCTGCTACAGTAATGTACGGAACTGATGAAAACGATTTGACAAAAACTATTTTAGAAGCTTTAAATAAGGAATATAAAAAATAGTTAAAATACTGATAAACAATTAATTAACCTCTTTAAATTTTAATTTAAGGAGGTTTTTGTTTTTAACAATAAAACGAAAAGGCTTTAGGGATTAGGGTAATATTAATAGCTCCCTCGCCTACCAGTTCTCCATCAGCCTGTATAAAAGGTAATTCGTTTTGGTCAATTTTGATTTTTATCGAGGGGGCTTTTAAGGTTTGCACTTTTTTAATGGAGTTAATCTTTCCATTAAATAATTTAGTAAGGTTTTTAAGGATGTCTATTTTGCTAAAATTTTTAGCCACACTCACATCCAACAAACCATCAAAAGGATCAGGGGCTTCAGTAAGTTGCATGCCGCCTCCAGAGTATTTACAGAGGCCAACCAGAATCATTAAAGTTTCACCACATATGTATTCAGAATTTATTGAGACTTTCGATTTGAAATTTTTAAACGAGAAAAGACTTATAAAAGCACCTAATAAGTAGGCAACAGCACCTAAATTCTTATAGGCATCAACCTTACTAACCACATAGCCATCAAAGCCAATGCCTGCTAAATTATTAAAATAAATTAGGGGATCGCTACTATTTAAAAATTCAATTTTACCTAAATCTTGTGTAGCAATGTTACCGTTTTTTATAATTTGAATTGCGCGTTCACAGTCTTTGGGAATTTTATGTGTTTTAACCCAGTCATTCCCAGTGCCAATAGGAATAACTCCAACTTTAATATTTTTAGAAGCCACTACAGACTGCGCCATAATACCATTTACAATATTATGTAAGG
>JBNMNO010000081.1:0-11693 GCA_051275695.1 Mariniflexile sp. | reverse complement strand
GCGAAATAGAGTTAACCCGTAACCGCTTTGAACAAAACGGCATCGACGTAAAAGGCGTGGTATTTAACGGCATAGTTAAAAAAGCCAGTAATGCGTATGGGGCGTACGGGTATTATGGTTATGCATATGAATCAGATAAGTAATTTAAGTTTCTTATCCGGTATTGATATGCGGACCTATTGGCGTAGAAAGAGATTTTTCCGCTTAAACCCTTATAAATAAATTCTTTTAAAGAAATAAATGTGAATTAATTCAATATTTAGCAATATATATTACACACCAAAAACTATAGTAGAAGTGATTTAAATGACTAAGAAACGTATTCTTACCGTATTTGGTACTCGTCCAGAAGCGATCAAAATGGCTCCTCTTGTGCACACTCTTGCAAGCGATGAACGCTTTGAAGCAAAAGTTTGTGTAACAGCGCAACACCGGGAGATGTTAGATCAAGTGTTAGAGTTGTTTGAAATTACACCTGATTTTGATTTAAACCTGATGAAACCAGGTCAAGATTTAACAGATATTACGTGTGGTATTCTTAATGGTTTAAAACCAATCCTTAATGATTTTAAACCTGATTATGTGTTAGTTCATGGCGATACTGCAACGACATTATCAACAACCCTTGCATCGTATTATCAACAAATAAAAGTAGGGCATGTTGAAGCGGGACTTCGTACTGGCAATATATATTCGCCTTGGCCGGAAGAAGGTAATCGTAAATTGACAGGCGCAATTACTGATCTACATTTCGCGCCAACAGAAAACTCTAAAAACAATCTGTTAGCCGAAAATGTTAATGAAGATAAAATCATCATTACCGGCAATACAGTGATTGATGCATTGCTTGACGTAATTGAAAAGTTGAAAACAAACGAAGAACTAAAGATTAAACTCGAAACTCAATTTAACTTTTTAAATGCAAACAAAAGGTTGGTTCTTATCACTGGTCATCGAAGAGAAAGTTTTGGTGGTGGTTTTGAACGAATTTGTGAAGCGATAGCACGGATGGCTAAAGCATTTCCTGATGTTGAATTTGTCTATCCAATGCATTTAAACCCAAATGTACGTGAACCAGTAAATCGTTTGTTAAAAGGGTTAACTAATGTATTTTTAATCGAACCATTAGATTACCTACCGTTTGTGTATCTTATGAATAAAGCTTATGTGTTACTAACAGACTCCGGTGGTATACAAGAAGAGGCGCCATCATTAGGTAAACCAGTACTTGTAATGCGTGATACTACTGAACGTCCTGAAGCCGTTGATGCAGGAACAGTTAAACTAGTAGGCACAAAAGTAGAAACAATTGTGAGTGAACTTACTGAGTTATTAAGTTCAGAAAAAAGCTATAAAGCTATGAGCTTTGCTCATAACCCATATGGCGATGGTAAAGCATGCCAGCGTATTGCAGACGCATTAGCTTAATTTGAAATAATAATCGGATGCCCAACACTCATTCTAGGCCGAATTAAAAATAATATAAAGCTTTGGCTTTTATCGGTGAAGCACAAAGTGCATCTGCGTAGTGCATTCGACCTCCGTGGTAAAAAGCTATTAAAAAATTCAGGGAATAAAATACTATTCCTCAACAAATTATGAAAACCTGAATTTGTTTCAGGATCTACTAAAAGAAATCATTATGAGAAAATTTGAAACAATATCAGTCATCGGTCTTGGTTACATAGGTCTTCCTACAGCCGCTGCATTCGCATCCTGTAAAATCAAGGTGATTGGTGTTGATGTTAATCAACAAACGGTTAATACCATTAATAGTGGTGAAATACACATCGTTGAACCTGAACTAGACATGATTGTCTATGCAGCGGTCACAGAAGGCTACTTAAAAGCAACGTTAATCCCTGAGCCTGCTGATGCATTCTTAGTTGCCGTACCAACACCATTTTATCCTACTGAAAATGCTGATGAGATTCCACAACCGAATTTAAGCTATATCGAATCAGCTGCTAAAGCGATTGCTCCAGTATTAAAAAAAGGTGATTTAGTTATTTTAGAATCTACTTCTCCTGTGGGGGCAACTGAGCAGATGGCTGTTTGGTTAGCTGAAGCTCGTTCAGATTTAACATTTCCTCAAACTCATAATGAAGAATCAGACATCCGTATTGCTCATTGCCCTGAAAGAGTTCTTCCTGGACATGTGATGCGTGAATTAGTTGAAAATGATCGTGTAATTGGTGGAATGTCGGCTAAATGTTCAGAGCAAGCTATTTCTTTGTATAAGACATTTGTCGCTGGTGAATGCGTTGTCACAAATACACGTACAGCTGAAATGGCAAAGCTTACAGAAAATAGTTGCCGTGATGTACAAATTGCATTTGCAAATGAACTCTCAATGATTTGTGATGAACTTGATATAGATGTGTGGGAGTTAATATCAGTAGCTAATCGTCATCCCCGAATTAATATCCTCCAACCAGGTCCTGGAGTTGGCGGACATTGTATAGCCGTCGACCCTTGGTTTATCGTCAGTAAAACACCAGATCTCGCAAGGATTATTAAGATGGCTCGTGAAGTAAACGACTCAAAACCTGAATGGGTCATTAATAAAGTCAAAATAGCAATATCAGATTTCTTACAAGCTAATCCCACAAAAACTGCGAAAAATATTACTATAACTTGTTATGGCGCTGCTTTTAAAGCTGATATTGATGACCTAAGAGAAAGCCCAGCATTAATAATTACTAAGGAAATATTAGGTATGCATAGTGGTTTGGTTCAAATCGTCGAACCTAATATAGAAGCGTTGCCTAAAAATATGGCGAATGCCCAATTAACTACATTAGATACTGCCTTTGAAAATTCAGATATACATGTTTTATTAGTGGATCACAAAGAGTTTAAATTAAAAATCCCAAACAATGGTATGGTAATTGATTTAAAGGGTGATTGGACAAAAAGAATGATAAGTTAAAAATGATATTTTTTACTTATCATTCTTTTTATACTGTAATTATCAATAACCAATTATCAGTGTTTGATTTAAGATTGAAACACTTATGAGTTTTTTATATTTATAAATTGATATTTTACAACATGCTTTTTTGGTCTATATAAATAAAAGTTAAATTATTATGTCAGAAACACATTTGTTTTGGTTTATTATCTATATATTATTTTTAGCCAATGCATCTTCTATATATTGCGTAAAAATAAACCGAGATGGCTCAAGTGAATTAAAATATCTGTACTTTTTTTTGATCGTGTTTTTATTCTTGATGTTTAAACCTTTGATACCTGATACTGACGCGTTTAGATATGTTGAACTGTATGATGCTATTCGTTTTTCTGGGGTGACCCCTGATTATTTAGAAAAAAGTGAATTCGGTTTTTTAATTTTAAATCAATTATTTGCTACTATGGATATTGATTCAAATATCTTCTTTTCTCTATTAGTTGCATTTCAGTTATTACTCATTGTAACCTCTGCAAAAGTAGTAAAAAAAGAATTGGCGCTATTTGTCTTTTTTCTTATAATTTTAAATTATTTTGCTTGGAGTCAACAGGGGATTCGTCAAGCAGTTGCGATATCAATATTTTTCTATTCTCTAAAGTTCATAGTCAGCAAAAATATAATTAAGTACACTATTGCAATATTGTTGGCATCTCTATTCCATATAACTGTCATCCTATTATGGCCATTGTATTTCATTTACAAAATTAAATTCAATGTTAAAACTATATTTACCATATACACAATGTCTTTATTTAGTGTGTTTTTTATAAATTCTAGTGCTGTATTAGGTTATTTTTTATCCCTTTCCAATTTCGAAGTTTTATCCGCTTATGAACACAGCCGTATTTTAGAAGTAGATGAAGAAAGAACATCTTCTGGTATTGGTGTAGCGGTACGTATGCTTATAGGTTATTTTGTTATCTTTAAATTCAACAAGATGGTTAAATATGAGGGCAGCTATGAAATTTATTTTTATCTCTACTTGCTAGGTCAAGTAGCTATAAATGTATTCTATGGCGTAGAGGGCGTTGCCAGAGTTGGATTGTATTTTTTACCAGTTTATGCGCTAGTTATGGCTCGTTGTATCATGTTAAGTCATAATAAATTAGAAAAAACAATCGCTTTCTTTGTTTGTATTCTATCGTTAGTTATTTACTTGAAGGTGATAATTGTTGAAATAAAAAAATTCCCTATATGAATAAATATTAATCATCAACCATCCGCAACATATCGCAACTATAAAGCAACTATTTAAAATTATGAAAACAAAAATTGGTATCTTAAACTTTCAACATTCTAATCACAACTATGGTGCAGTACTCCAAGCAGCAGCTTTAGAACACTTTCTGAAAGGAATGAATTTTGAGGTTGAGCATGTAAATGTGGTGCCACTCGAAGAAAAAAGAACTCTAAAATTGAAATTTAGGAATTTTATTGGGAATATACTCCGTCAATTAAATATAAAAAAACAAGGCTCATTTCCTAAGGTTTATGATAGTTTAGTTTTTGAGAATTTTAGACTTAAATGGATAAACAGAAGTGAGGAAATATTTAATCATCCAACGGAATTAACTTTAGTGAAAAATAAATATATGGCTGTGATTGTCGGTAGTGACCAAGTATGGCGACCTGATTACACCCGACAATTTTATAAATCTTATTTTTTAGATTTTTGTGGTGAAAACACTAAACGAATTTCGTATGCTGCAAGCTTTGGCAAGGATAAATGGAGTAATCAAGATTTAATCACAGATGTTAAAATAGAGTTAAATAAATTTGATTTTATATCTGTTCGTGAAAATAGTGGGGTTGATATTTGTAAAGAATTTTTTGACGTTAAAGCAACCCATGTTCTTGATCCTACTCTTTTGGTTGGTAGATCCTTCTTTGAAAAAATAATTTCTAATGCAAGCTTAAAAACAGAAACTAAGTTTTCTGAAATTGTATTTTATAAGTTAAGTATAGAGGACGAATTTTTAAATCAAGTGAATCTCATCAGTGAGAAAATGAATTGTGCTTTTGAAAATATCTATTATTTCAAAGAGAATAATAAGTTTAAATATAACAACGTAGAAGATTGGTTATTAAAAATTAAAAGTAGTAAATTAGTCATAACCGATTCTTTTCATTGTGTTTGTTTCTCTATTCTTTTCGAAAAAGAATTTTTATATTATGCAAATGAAAGCAAGGGTATGACACGATTAGAAAGTCTGTTAGAAAAACTGGAACTATCAGATAGAATATGTTGTAGTCCAAAGGATCTATATAAAATGCAAACATCATCAATCGATTACGCTAAAGTTCATAAAAAACTTGATTTACTTCGCCAACATTCCGAAAGTTTTTTGATATCATCATTAAGTAGCAAAGATGAATAATATGAGTGCGGCTGTTAAGTGTTTTTACATAAATTTAGATTTTGAAACTAAAAAACGTGATCATATGAATGCACTTTGTGTCGGCTTAGGTCATGACTTCACACGCATAAATGCGGTTGTTGGAAAAACAATTTCTGATTCTACTCTCGATATAATATACAACAATGAATTAGCTAGACAAAAAGTAGGTCGAAACTTAACTAAAGGCGAGATTGGGTGTGCATTGAGTCACATTGCAGCTTTGAAATTGATGGTTGAAAATAACAATCAATATGCAGTTATATATGAAGATGATATAAAGACTGATTTTAATAGCAAAGATATTCAAAAAATTATAGAAAACATAGAAAATGGCTGGGACATAGTTTTACTTGGCCATCATCCTAAATATACAAGAAATAAGGGTGCTGCCATTTCCTTTTGGAATAGGCAGGAGATAAGTAAAAAAATAAGTGTTGGTAGGTTTGTTGAAAGGCCCTTAGGAGCCTATGCATACCTAATTTCCCAGGACGCAGCTAAGAATATAATAAATGATTTTAACACGATAAGTATCCCTTTCGACTGGTGGAATATCAAAGAGTACCGAGTTCTTGGTCTAGTCAGACCTAATGCTGTAATTGCTGACGATTTTTCAAACACAAGCACCTTAAGCGTTGAACGCTTAGATGTAAATTATAATCGCAATACTTTTCAGAAAATTAAAGACCTTATACGGTTTAGTTTAATTAAATTAAACCTATTCAACTTATATTTTTTGATTTCAAGATTATATAAACAAATTTTAAAAAGGTAGATTGAATTTTGACAGTTCAGAAAGTCATAGATAATGATTATTGCATCGGTTGTAGTGCGTGTAAGTTGGTAGGTAAAGAAGATGTTTCGATCTCCTTTAAAAGTAATGGTTTTTATTCAGCTAATATCAAGAATAATCAAAATGCTAATATAGCTTCCCAGATGAATGCGGTATGTCCATTTTCATCGGAATCTTTAGATGAGAATCAATTAGGAGAACATTTATATAGCGACCAATCTCATGATGAGAGGATTGGTTATTATAGGAATACATATGCGGGGCATATATCTGATAAAACTAAAAGGCTTAATTCTAGTTCTGGAGGACTAACAACTTGGTTTGCAACTAAGCTTATTGAAAATAAAGTCGTTGATGCTGTAGTTCATGTGGGAGTATCTGGAAATGAAATGTTTGAGTATAAAATTTCTCGAACAACAGAAGAACTTCTGGAAACAAACAATAAAAAATCCAGATATTATCCGGTGACCTATTCTGATGTAATAAAAGAAATGATAACAACAGGAGAAAGTTTTTTATTTATAGGTACTCCTTGTTTCGTGAAGTCAATTCGTCTTCTTCAAAAAGAATCAATTCTAAAAAATAAAATTATAACAGCAGCATTACTTTGTGGCCATATGAAATCTAAATATTTTGCTGAAAGTTTAGCCTGGCAATCAGGTGTAGAACCCTGGAACCTAGATTATATAGATTTCCGTATTAAAAATGAAAACTTTAAAGCTAATGAATACTTTATTGAAGCTAAGCATAAAGATGGTTCTTCTATAACTGAAAAAAACTCTTCTCTACTCGCTTCTAATTGGGGATACGGTTTTTTTAAAAATAAGGCTTGTGATTTTTGTGACGACATAGGTGGAGAAACAGCTGACGTAACTTTTGGTGATGCTTGGTTGCCAAGGTATACGAAGGATTATCTTGGGACAAATATAGTTATATCACGGTCACCTATATTTGATGAGTATATACAAAAATATAACGAAGAGATATTTATTGAAAATGTAAGCGTTGATGATTTTTATCAAACTCAAGCAGGAAACTTTCGTCATAGAAGAGATGGATTAAATGTTCGATTAAAAGAAATTTCGGGTTGGAAACCTAAAAAAAGACATTTTAAATTGAATGGTTCACCATCAAGTATTAGGAATAAATTATATCTATTTAGGTACAAATTGTCTCGTCATAGCGAAAGTGCATTTCAAATAGCTTTAAAGTATAAAAGTATAAGATTATTTGAATTTTTAATGTTTCCGTATGTGATTTATTATGAATTTATTAATCGGAGTAAAATTGGTTTTCTAAAATTTATTGTGAAAAAAATAATTCCAAAGAAAAAGTTCAGAGATAAAAAAGATTGAGAAAAGAATCCTTAAATTCCTTTTGGTTGGGCTTCAATTGTCTTAATAAACTGTTGAGTGGAGTTTTATTTTTCTCTATAGCTGCTAGGGTGATTTCTGTAGAAGATTTTGGTACATACACATACATAGTTTCTATATATACTTTACTCGCATCTTTTACTGCTTTTGGTTTAAATCAATATATATTTATCAAAATATCAACAGGAAAGTATAACTGTGCTGAATTATTAAAAAAATCTATAAGAATCCAACTTTTTACTGCATTAATTACACTAGTTGTTTTACTTTTTTTATATTTATCATATAAAAATATAGTGTTTTATTATCTTTTTTTTATTTCTTTATCGTTGTTTTTTAAACCTCTTGAACTATATAAAACACTCATCGATTCTAATCTAAATTCTAAACTTTATTTTAAACATGATTTGATATTTTCACTATTATTTATTTTATTAAAAATTTTAGTAGTGATCGGTTTTGAAAATCCTCTGATATGGTTATTTTGCATTTATTCATTGGAAATTATGGTTTTAGGTTCTATTTATTATCTACTAAGTTCACGATTTAAAGAAACTATTAACGAAGAAAAAATATCAAAAAGTTACTATGATCTTATAGTCGAGACATTCCCTTTACTATTAGCGGGTAGTGTTTTCGTTATTTATTCTAGAATAGATCAATACATGATTTATAATATGATAGGACCATCAGAACAAGCCTACTATACTGCAGCATTAAAGCTGAGCGAAGGTTGGTATTTTGTTTTCGGGGCTTTAATTACTTCATTTTTTGCAACTATTTCAAAACATCATAGTAATAATAAATTGTTATATATGGAAACCCTGAAAAAATTGAGTTTATATTGTAATCTAATTGCCTATGCAGCGATTATTGTGGTCACAGCGTACGGAGATAGATTGATTTTATTAATTTATGGCGAACAATATTCCGAATCTATACCTGTATTGCAGATAACAATAATGCAATCATTAATAATGTCAGCTAGTTTTATTACGTTTCGTATTTTATTACTTGAAGGTTTACAAAAATTATCATTGGTTCGAGCTATTTTCGGTCTGATATGTAATATATATTTAAATTTTTTAATGATACCTATATATGGAATTTCAGGTGCTGCCATCGCAACCTTATTATCTCACTTTATTGCATTATTCTTATCAAATGTAATATTTTTAAAAACTAGGTATATATTTTATTATCAAGTTAGATCAATGCTTCTGTTAGATTTTTTTATGTATAAAAACCTAAAACCTAAAACCTAAAGTTTCACTTATGAGCTTGGAATTACAAATGAATTACTCAGTCATTATCCCACATTATAATTCGTTCCAACTACTTCAAAACCTATTAAGTTCTCTTCCTAAGAGAGATGATATAGAAATTATAGTGATAGATGATAATAGCACGCATGAAGGCTACAATGAAATTAAGCAAAAAAATGAAAATTCTGAAATCAAGTTTTTATCTAATACTGAAGGCAAAGGTGCTGGAGTTTGCAGGAACATTGGTTTATCTGTAGCTAAAGGTAAGTGGGTTTTATTCTTTGATGCGGATGATTTTATGATCAATAATTCATTTATTCATATCGATTCTGCAATTCTGTCCGTAGATAAAAATGTTGATATTATCTATTTTAAAACAAAGTCTCAGTATATAGGTTCAGAAGAACCAGCCCTAAGACATGTGAAAATTAATGGTCTAGTCCATGGCTATATTGAGGATAAGAATGAAGTTAGTGAAGCTAAGCTTAGACTGACTCATAATGTGCCTTGGGGGAAAGTTATTAGGCACTCATTAATAAAGAGTCGTGGTGCTTTTTTTGATGCAACTATAGTTGCAAATGACGGTATTTTTTCATTAAAAGTAGGTAGGTATGCTAGAAAAATAATAGCTATTGATAGCTGTTATTATTGTGTTACGCAAGGGACTTCAACCCTGACAACAACTAAAAATTTAGTACATTATAAAGTTAGACTTTCTGTGTATGTAAGGTATTTTAATTACCTTACAGAAAGGGAGCGGTATTTAATAGAGGTTTCACCTATACCTATTGTTTTGTCTAGCCTAAAATACGGTGTTTTTTGTTTTTTTTGGACCGCCCGTTATGTTATCAATAACAAAATCAGCTTTTTTAAATACTTAAAGTTTAATAAAAGTGCTTTTAAACGGATTGGATTGTTTAAAAATAATAAATAGCTCTTATTTCATGTCATAGAAATACCTATTTTAATTTTTATAGCTAGACTTCTATGTCTTTATGTATATTTTTCAGGAACCAATAACTTGTATTTTATTTTGAGCATATATTATGATTATTTGTGGTGATTTCGCTTATCCTTTTCAGGATAATATTGATTTTTTGTCGGACGTTCCCGATACATTTTTAAAAAAAATTAAAATAGTTAATTTTGAATCTACATTAGATTCTTTGAATCAACAAAAACTTGCTTCGGGTATTGCTATATCATCATCTGATTTATCATTATGTGTCCTTAATGACCTTAATGTAAAAGGGGTTTGTTTAGCTAATAATCATATTTTAGATTTCGAGTATGATGAAAATACTTTCTTATCAAGGTTTAAAGATAAGGGAATAAAGCATTCAGGAATGGGGAGTGATTTAAAGAAAGCCGCAGAACCTATTTTTATAAATGAGTATATTATTTTAAACTTTGGTTGGGAAACTATAGGGTGTAAACCTGCAAAAGATAATGGTAAAGGTTGTAATCCATTAAAGTTTGAACATGTTTTGACCAAATCTACAGACTATATCAATCGCTTTGAAAATAGTAAAATAGTAGTTGTTTTTCATTGGAATTATGAATTTGAACTATATCCACAGCCAGCTCATCGTAAACTAGCTAAAAAACTAATCGACTTAGGTGTAGATTGTGTCATCGGTCATCATTCGCATATTATTCAAGGAGCTGAATTGTATAAGGGGAAGGCTATAATTTATGGTTTAGGAAATTTTTATTTACCAAAATTTAATTATTCTGGCTATTATTTGGACTTTCCTGATATAGCTTATACTGGGTTGGCTGTAGACATATCTAATTTGGATTCATATTTAGTTTACTCCCACGATAATAAATTAAGAGTAAGTGAGCCAATTCCATTATTTGAAAATGAAGAAGTTATGAAGGTAAGCCAATTCGCCGAAATGAATGATGCCGAATATTTAAAATTTTTTAAGAAAAAACGTGTTAAACGTAAATTATTACCAATATATAAATCTTGGGGGAGGCAAACGGTTCTAAATGATAAGTTTGTTCAGTTAAGACAGATTTTTATTGATACATTAGTTCGTTTAAATTTAAAAAAGCATAGAAAATGATTAGCGCATTAAAACAATTTATTCAAAAAAACTCTTGGATCTTCGCTCTCTTTAGATATATTCCTTATCGTTTTCGTTTAGGTCGTGACTATGTAAAGCATAAACGCTTAGTTGAACATTACTCTCAAATGTCTTATACAGAGAAAGAGTGTTTCCATTTTAATAAGTTAAAAGAGATATTAGACTGGGCTTATGTTAATAATGATTTTTATAAATATTTTTATACATTAAACAATTTCCATCCATCTGACTTCAAAGAACTAGCCGATTTTGTAAAAATTCCAATAATTACTAAAAATGACTTAAAACAATTTTCTCTAGAAAATAGAAGCCAGACGAATAATTCACCCTTTAAAGTAAATACCGGAGGTAGCTCAGGAGAACCTCTTGAATTTTATCTAGATAAGAACGTATTTTCACGTGAATGGGCGTATATGCATACTATATGGTCGAAACTTGGTTACTCTTATTTAGATGCTAAGTTAACATTTAGGGGGAAGAACAATTACGGAATACCGTTAAAATATAATGTTATTCATAATGAGTATATAGTTGATGCCTATGTGCCATATGCCGATATAGTTAAATCGATAGATTTATTAGTAAAACGTAAAAAAATAAAGTACTTACATGGTTATCCTAGTTCTATTTATGCTTTCTGTAAGTATTTAAAAGAACAGGGGACTGATTCTTCAGTATTATTTAACGACCAATTAAAAGGTGTTTTCTTTGGTTCTGAATATCCAGCGCCTATGTATAGAGAGTTAATTGAAGATGTTTTAGGTGTGCCAACAATTTCTTGGTATGGTCACAGTGA
>JBNMNO010000080.1:0-11723 GCA_051275695.1 Mariniflexile sp. | reverse complement strand
AAAGCTGGGGTAAAATAAAATCACTCTAGATTAGGTTATATTATAGATATCACGACCAATCTCAAAAAATAAAACCGTTTCTAGAAAACCCACCCCCTCTATAAATCAAGTGATGCACTGAAACTTTGTGGGTTTTTATATAGGCATGAAGAAGCGACCTATTTCTTAGAAAACTTGCAACCAACTGGAGGAAAAAGTATTATAAAAAAATAAACCCATGAAAATCAAATGATTAACAAGGGTTATGGTTCACGCTATGCCGCTGTTTTCAAACCAAAATTGACCTTGGTTACTTGTTATTGATTTAAAAATTTCATATTGAAATTATTTATTATATTTATCAAATTTATTTATAATGAGTTTTAAATTATTCAAGTATTTCATTTGTGAATTTCTGATTTTAGGATCCTTAATTTCATGTGTTCATAAATCACATATTGAATTTGACACAGCTATAGACACCAAGAATAAGCCTATAAATTACCTTAATAAAGATAAAATTAGTAATGGTACTGTTTCATTTAGTAGTAATTTTTTAGGTTCTAGACTCTCAGAGGTTACCTATTTAAATGATAGTGTGGCCAGTGTTTTTTTTACCCCTGAGAATGAACCTATAAATAGCAGTCCTTATTTTGCTTTTGAAGCTTTTTCAATATTGCCAAAAGCTTTTTATTTTATTTTTAAATATCCAGAGGCTTATTCTCATAGATATATTCCAAAAATTAAAAAACTAGGTGTTTGGAATATATCAGATTCCTTAACCTATATAATAACTGGGGAAGAACACAAATTGAGAATTTTATTAGATCAAACGCCAGTTACTATTGCTGCCCAAAAAATAGAATCTTCAGTAGATGTTAAAGAATGGATTTACGCTGTAAGTAAAGCTAATCCAACACTTTTTCACAGAGCAATTGCTGGAAAATCTAAATTAGGTAAGAATATTGAAGTATTAGACTTATACAAAGGTAGTCCGTTAAAAAAAGAAATTATTGTGTTACTTACAAGACAACATCCACCCGAAATTTCAGGGTATTATGCTTTTCAAACTTTTTTGTCTCAGCTAACTAAAATTAATTCTTTAAATAAAGAATTTTTTGAAAAGTATAGAATTATAGCTTTTCCATTAATAAACCCCGATGGAGTAGATCTTGGTCATTGGCGTCATAATGCTGGAGGTGTAGATTTGAACAGAGATTGGTCTTTATATAGACAGCCAGAAGTAAAAGCAGTGGTGAATTATATAAACAAAGAAGTTAAAAAGAGTAAAGGAAAAGTAGTCATTGGACTAGACTTTCATTCCACTTGGAATGATGTGTTTTACACAAATACTTCTAGAGAAAAAACTACTTATCCAAATTTTGAGAAGGATTGGTTTGAGGCTTTAGAATCTAAAATCCCTAATTATAAAGTAAATGAAAAAGCTTCCGATAGTAAAACCCCAACTTCTAAAGGTTGGTTTTTGAAAGCGCATAACGCTACTGGAATTACTTTCGAAATTGGTGATGAAACTCCAATTGAGTCAATTAACCTTATTGCTAGCAGTGCAGCAATTGAATTAGCACAATTATTAATCAACTACAACTAAATTTAATTTTATGAAAAAACACCTATTTTTATTAATGTTTTCTGTGCTCTCCATAAGTATGGGGTTAGCACAAACCATAACAGGGAAAGTAGAAGATTCCCAAGGACCTTTAGCTGGGGTATCTATTCTTGTAAAAAATACTACAATTGGCGTAATTACTGATTTTAATGGTAACTATACTATTGATGCGGGTGTTGGGAAAACATTGGTATACTCTTATATAGGTTATAAGAGTGTTGAAATTCAAGTTTCCAATCAAAACATTATAAATGTAACACTTGAAGAAGATGCACAGAATCTAGACGAGGTAGTATTATCAGCTTTAGGCTTTAAAGAAAATAGAGACAACCTTGCTTCTACCTATTCAAAATTAGATTCCCAAGATGTTGTAAGGTCTGGTGAGCCCAATTTAATTAATGGATTGTCTGGTAAAGCCTCTGGCGTTATTATTTCAGCAACCAGTGCAGATCCTGGAGCGGGTTCTAATATTCAAATAAGGGGGGCTAGTTCAATTATAGGACAAACACAACCATTAATTGTTATTGACGGAATTCCCGTAAATAACGATAATTTTGAAGGTTTTGGTAGTGATTCAGATGGAGGAATTTCGCAACAATCACGTTTAAATGATATTAATCCTAATGACATAGCTTCTATTCAAGTTTTTAAAGGGGCATCAGCGGGCGCTATCTATGGGTCTAAAGCCTTAGGAGGCGTTATAGTGATCACTACAAAGAGAGGTGCTACAGGCAAAATGAAAGTTTCGCTGTCTACTAATTATTCAATGGATCAAATTAACGTAAAACATGCTATGCAATCTTCTTATGGTCAGGGTGCTAATGGGAAATATAGCCCAACAGCTGCAAATTCATGGGGAGATAGAATCTCTGAACGAGCAGGAGGTGAAGATACGGTAAAGACTACAGGGGAGTATTTTTTAGGAAGTAATGGTGTTACTTATTATCCAATTACCAAAAAAAATAGTACAAACATATATACTGATAGTAATTTTGATGCTGTTTTTCAAAACGGTCATTCAAAAAACACGCAGTTAAGTTTATCTGGAGGAAATGAAAAAGGGAGCTATTACATGAGCTTAAATCAAATTAATCAGGAGGGAATCATGAAAAATTCAAATTATGATAAAACTTCAATTACTTTAGCTACTACTAATAATTTTACTCCTTGGTTAAAGAATTCTTCAAAGGTTATTTATTCAACTAACTATTCAAATAGAATTCAGCAAGGTTCAAACACTGCAGGTATTTATTTAGGGTTATTAAGAAACCCCGCAGATTTTGACATCAGTGGATATATAGGAACTTACTATGACAATAATGGCAACCCTACTGAGAATAGGCATAGAAGTTATAGAAGATATTTAGGTAATTCATCCTCTCCCACCTACAACAATCCATTATGGACTGTTAATGAACAAACTTCAGACACCAGTGTTGACCGTTTTATAGCTTCTACAGACTTTAATATCACAGCTACAGATTGGTGGAATATTGTTTTAAGGACAGGTTTAGATCAGTATCAAGATGACAGGGTCTATTTTTATCCTATGTTTTCTGCTGATGGAGCCACTAATGGAAGGTATCAAAACGAAACTTTTGTTGTTAATGATCTTAATGCAGAAGCCATTTCATCTATGAACTTTTCATTAAAAAAAGATTTAAATATGAATCTAATTTTTGGTGCTGCAATTAATAAATCTGAAAGAAAGCAAACTTATCTAGAAGCAGTAGATTTTTTATATAACACCAGATTAGTAAATCCTGCTATCGCAGCTACTAAAATTAATGAGGAACGCAATAGAAATTTTAGATCTATCCGTTCCTATATTCAATCTAAAATTCAATATAAAGATTATTTGAATTTGAATTTAGGGGCTACTTATGAAGATGCATCATCTAGCTCTAAATCATTTATTTATCCTAGCGCAGAATTTGGATTTAATTGGGCACAACTAATTTCTACAGATTTATCTAAAGGATTATCGTTTGGTAAATTAAGACTAGCTTATGGAGAAGTTGGATTACCTCCAGGTGCTCACTTATTCCAAACTACCTATGAAAATGCATCTTACTCTAGTTATTCAGACGCCGTATCACTAGACGCTTTTGGTGGCGGGTTTAGACTTAATGATGATAAGGGAAATGCCGAGTTAGAATTTGAAAAGAAAAGAGAATATGAATTAGGTATTGATCTGAGATTTTTCAGAAATAGATTATCGCTCTCAGGTACTGTTTATAGAAACGAGACGAGAGATGCGTTATTAAATTTAGATTTGAATCCTTCTGAAGGATTTAACAGTATTTATAAAAATGCTGGGACTATTGAAAATAAAGGATTGGAAGTTGAATTTTCTTATGATTTATTTAAAGGTCAAGATTTTAACATGAGTGTTTTTGGAAACGTATTTACAAATAAGAATAAAGTATTAGATCTTAGCGGTGTATCTTCAATAAATTTAACTGGGGGATCATCTATTAAATCTAGTGCAGTTGTTGGTCAACCCCTTGGGATTTTACTAGGAAGTGCTGCGCTTAGGGATGCACAAGGTAATTTAGATTTAGACGCTAATGGTTTCCCTCAATTAGACCCTTCGGGTGATAAAGTAATTGGAGACCCTAATCCAGATTGGAGAGGCTCTATTGGTTTACACAGTTCGTATAAAAATTTCAGTTTGGATATTGCCTTTGACACTTCACAAGGAAATGAAATTGGAGAACGAACTAGATATGTTCTTTATGGATTTGGGACACATTCAGATGTTGGTAATACAGTTACCCCAAGTTCAGATTTAAAAAACTATGCTGGCGCTACAATTCCAGCTGGAGTAGCAGTAAGAGGAAATATAATGGATTATGGAGCTGGACCAGTATTGTTGGATGAGAAGTGGTATACTACCTTAGGAGGTGGCTTTGGAGGTTCTGTAATTAATGAGTTTGCTATTGGTGATGCTAGCTATGTTCGTTTAAGAGAATTAACAGCAGCATTAAATTTAACTGGAAACTGGATAAAGAAATTAAATTTAGAAAGTGTTAAATTAAATGTAACTGGAAGAAATTTAGCTTTATGGACTGATTTAAGAGGAATTGATCCAGATGTTAATCAATTTGGAAATGGAAATGGAAAAGGATTGGATTATTTTACAAATCCAAGTTCAAAATCTATTCTTTTCGGTTTAAATATTAATTATTAATTAGAGAGTCATGATAAAAAATATAAAGATTTCACTAGCTATTTTGTTGTCAACATTGGCTATTAGTTGCTCCGATTTCTTGGATGTTAATGAAAATCCAAATCAATCGATAGATGTTCCAAGTGAACTAATTTTAAAGGGAATGGAACTGGCAACCGTTCAAATACAATTGGGTCATTCAATGAGAATATCTCAATTATGGACGGGTCAGCTTAAAGGGCAAGCGAACCTATATAGAAATTTATACAATTATAATATTTCACCAGAAGAGTCTAATTCTGAATGGTCTTTTGGATATCATGGAGTAATTACTCAGAATAGAATTATTCAAGATACCTCTGAAGATATGTTAGTTAAAGGAATTGGCAACGTATTAGAGGCTAGTACTGTAGGTAGTATGGCTGCAATGTTTGGCGATATTCCATATTCTCAATTTGGACAAGAAGATCCTGAATTTGATCCTCAAACACAGGTTTTTGAACAGGTTCAGTCACTGCTAGATAATGCCATTACGCAACTTAGTGCCGCTTCTCCTTCTAGAATATCTAATCAAGATATATTAGTTGGAAAAAATCCTGCTGCATGGATAGAGGTGGCCAATACATTAAAAGCTCGGTTTTATTTGATCACTAAGAATTATACAGCCGCTCTTTCATCTGCCAATAAAGGTATAAGCAGTGATGCTAATAACATGAGTTTCGGAAAAGGGTTTGGAAGTTTTGGTTCAACATTAGAGAATAGTAATCTGTATTACATTGTTTTAGATGGCAGCCGTGGAGGTGATTTTTCTACAACGGGCTCCTACATTGATGATCTTTTAAATCCAACTAAAACAAATTCTAGAAATCATGCTAAGACTAATGAGACTAGGAGAAAAGATTTTTTAAGTGTTGATATTAACTCTAGAACCGTCAATACTATCTCCTATAAATCGTATACTTTACCGATGGTTTCTTTTCAAGAAAATTCTTTGATTATTATAGAAACCACTGCTCGTTTGAATGAATTTGATCAAGGCTTAAGCAAATTAAATAATTATAGAGCTTATTTGAATTCTGGGAAAGGTTTTATTGGAAATCCGAGTTTATTATCTAAATACGAAGCATTTGTTTCAGCAGATTTTGAAGCAAATGGAATTGAGAATTTAGATGGTTTATCAAAAAATAAGGCACTCTTAAGAGAAATTATGGAAGAAAAATATGTGTCATGCTTTGGAACTCATATTACATTTGATGATTTTAGAAGATGGTCGGCATCTGATCCAGACTTAGTTATGAAAATTCCACCGGTTACAGGATCACAGCACCCACAGAGGCTTCCAATTTCTCAAAATGAAATTGATGGAAATAGCAATACCCCTAGTCCTATTCCTTCTATATTTGAAAAAACACTTGTAAATAAATAATAATATAATTCTATTAAAAAAACCTTCAGCTTTAATAGGCTGAAGGTTTTTTTTAATAGAATTTGAATTCTACAGTAAGTATCATTAAAATATTATATTCATTATATTTCAATTTTAAATCAAAAATAATTCTTAATAAATTTTTGTTATATTTTAAGTCTTTTTATGTTTTTGATATAAAAATAAAATAATCTTAATATCAATAAATGAATAAATCAAAACAAATTGGATTTTGGGTTGGTATTTTAATACTTGTAATTTCAATAATAATTACACCACCTGAAGGAATGCGACCAGAAGCCGCTAAAGCTTTGGGCGTGACGCTTCTTATGGCTATTTGGTGGATTACAGAGTGTATTCCTATTTATATAACAGCATTTGTTCCCATTGCGCTTTTCCCAATTTTAGGAATTTTAGACGCAGACTTAACCACAAAGAATTATGGAAATAATTATGTGCTAATGCTATTGGGTGGTTTTTTTCTTGCAAAATCTATTGAAATTAGCGGTTTACATAAAAGGATTGCTTTGTTTATAATTAATAAAATTGGAACAAGTAGAAGAAAAATTATGTTTAGCTTCATGCTAGCAACAGCGTTTCTTTCTTTTTGGATTGCTAATGTAGCTGTGGTTTTACTTATGCTCCCAATCGCACTCGCTATTGCAGATAAAGAAGAAGAAAATAAAGAAAGAAATCCTAAGTTTGCTTTGGCATTGATGTTAGCTATTGCCTATGCAGCTAGTATTGGCGGTACAGGTAGTTTAATTGGAACCCCTCCTAACATGGTTTTTGCTGGTGTTTTTTCTAAAGTATTTCCAGATTTACAAGAAATTGATTTTTTAGAATGGATGAAAATTGGAGTCCCAATTGTAATAATTGTTCTGCCAATTACATGGTTATATCTAATTAAGTATTTTAAAATAAGCGGAAATTTTGCTGGCAGCAAAGAGGTAATTGATGAAGAAATAAGTTCTATAGGAAAATTATCTATTATTGAAAAAAGAGTATTTGGAGTTTTTATTTTTACAGCATTGGGATGGATATTTAGAAAAGACATTGAACTAAATAATTTTATTCTAAAGGGATGGTCTTCATTACTTGGTGTTGAGGAATATGTGCACGATTCTACTGTTGCAATGATTTCAGCATTGTTATTGTTTACAATACCTTCAGGTCAAAAGGATTCAACTGACAATAGACTTTTAAATTGGGAATCAGCATCAAAAATTCCTTGGGGAGTTACAATGATTGTTGGTGGTGGTTATGCTATTGCAGAGTCTTTTAATGTAACAGGTTTAGCAACTTTTATAGCTTCTAAATTGAGTTTTATTAGTGAATACCCATCAATTTTTGTGTTGGTTACGGTAATTACATTTATAATTTTTATTACTGAAATAAATAGTAATACAGCTACTGCAAATATTTTCTTACCTGTTTTAGCAGCCATGGCAATTGCGGCTCAAATGAATCCTTTATTAATTATGATTCCAGCAACATTTGCATGTTCATTTTCATTTATGTTACCCTCAGGAACAGGTACAAATGCCGTTATCTTTGGTAGTAATAGGGTAACTATACCAGAAATGGCTAAGTGTGGATTAGGCTTAAACCTTATTGGTATTATTTTATTAACCATGTTAATGTATCTGTATGTTTTACCCATTTTAACTATTTAAAAAATCATGAAATTATTTAATTATTTATTTATTATCATTTTTAGTTTGGCACCAATATTTTGCAATGGGCAAGAGTTATCCCCAATAATTAAAAATTTAGAAGGCCTAGATAATAATAAATCAGGGATTCATAATTATTGGTTAGAAATGGGGAATAATACTTACGGGTATCCATTACTTGTTCCAATAATTGTTATCCAAGGACAGTTTGATGGACCAACTTTAGGCCTAACTGCTGCAATTCACGGAAATGAATTAAACGGCATCGCTATTATTCATCGTTTAGTAGACTATATTGACACAAAAGTTTTGAGGGGTAGGATAATTGCTGTCCCTGGTTTAAATTCAGTTTCTATTGAGTTAGATGAGAGGGAATTTATTGATAAACAAGATTTAAACAGAAATTTTCCTGGCAAGAAAAATGGAAATAGAAGTGCACAATTTGTTTATAATATAAATGAAAAAATATTGCCATTTTTCGACACACAAATTGATTTTCATACAGCGAGTTTTGGAAGAATTAATACAATGTATGTGAGAGCAGATCTAACCAATAATACAATTAGGGCACTATCAAAATTACAAGAATCAGATATTATTTTGAATAGTAAAGAAGCATCAGTAGGATCAGATTCAGCTTCGTCAAGAACCATGAGAGCAGAGTCAGCACTAAAAGACATACCAACTATTACAGTTGAATATGGAAATCCTCAGGTATATCAAAATGAACTAATTCAGAGAGGCCTTAAAGGAATAATCAATACACTTGGTTGGTTAAAAATGTATGGAAATATTGAATTGCAAAATATTGAAGACACAGCAACTTATTGTAAGAAATCATATTGGATTTATATGGAAGAAGGAGGCTTTTTAGAGGTTTTGGTTGATTTAAATCAAAAATTAATTAAAGGTGAGAAAATTGCCATTGTGAGGAATGCATTTGGAGAAATTATAAAAGAATATGTTGCTCCAGAGGATGGTATTGTAATTGGTAAGAGTTCAAATCCTGCAAACATGAATGGCGGTAGAATAATTCATCTGGGTATTTTAGAATAATATTAATAGTGATACAACTACCTTACAAATTTACAGTTTATAGAAAAACCTAGCAGGGCGCTAACTTCCATCTAAAACTAATCCTTGTGCTTTAAAAAAAATGAAGGCATAACTTGCTAAAAAAAAGTAGCTGAAACAGTTTTTGGCTCTGAGATAAAAAGTTGTTGTGGGTTAGAGGTTCCATTAATAGCGCCCTCCCAACCTACAAATTCCCATCCTTCAGATGGTACTGCAGTCAGCTTAATTGTAGTCCCTGAATTGTAATCAGTAGTCCTTCCAGCATTTACTATTTCCTCCAACACTTCTCCTTCGCCTTCTATGTTTACTAAACTATATTAATAGGTAGTTTAATGCTGCTCATTATGTTTTTCAAGGATAATGAGTAGCTTTTCCAGTTCAGCTTGATAAGGTTGATAGGTTACAAATTCACTTGCATTTATAGCAAACCTAAAAAATCGTAATTTATTAACCAATTGCTTTTGGAAGTCTATATTATCGGAATCCAAAAAAACCAAATCTTCATCATTTAATAGTATCTCCCTAGTTTTGATCTTTTGTAAAAACACAATATGATTTATTTCATCTTTATTTTTTTGCTTTTCAAAGTAAATATCATACGGTTTAAAATTAAAATTATTGGCCATAATCGGTGTTAAATACTCGGAAAAAATTAATTTTTCCCTTTCCTGCCTCGTCATAAGTGAACTCATAGCAGTTTTAATAACCGAAATTTGAGTAACTAATTCAGCATCTTTAAAATACCTTAGCGCACCCGAACTAATAATTTGATCTAGGTTGGCAGTTTGAGGTTCAAAAAAATTCCAATTAAAAATTGCGGTCGCTAAAAGTGCATATTGTAATTGATTATCTTTTTGAAGTCCGTTTTTTTCAATTTCATTAATATAAGTTTCAAAATTTAACTCAAGTTGTTTTCTTACCTTTACGAATTCGTTGAATTTTTCAATATCATCTTTGATATCTGTTTGTAAAGATTTAGCTAATTCATTAGCTCTTTGATCTTCTATGCTTGCTTCTCTGATATTTTCAGCAAAAAAACCCAATGATAAAGCAAAAAAAAGCATGAAAAACTCTAATAAATATTCAACCCATCTCTTTTTGTGTGTCGGATTTTTCGCCTGGTGAACTTCCATATTCTTATTACTGATTCGTGTTGTGCTTCAAAATAGAACTAATTTCATTAATATGAGTGACAGGAATTTGAGATCTATTGCTGTGCTCTGTAAGTACCCCTTTTGTATTAACCCCAATAAACCGAGCACCAAAATACAATCTTTAAGCACATTTGTTTAGTTGTTTATAATAATTATTTTTAATTTCTATTGGTGACTGACAATCAAATCTATGCAATATCCATTCTTCATTGTAAACTAGGTACTTTTGCTATAGTGAAAATCCTTGATAAATTAAAAAAGCATTAGATATGCTCGGAACATTTGGGTTATATATAGATATCATGACCAACCTCAAAAAAGAAAACCGTTTCTAAAAAACCCAGCCCTCTCTTTAAATCTAGTGATGCACTGAAACTTTTTGGGTTTTTAAATATTTGATCCTGAAAAGGGTTTATTATTGCATTTGATGCCACTATGATGCCAAAAAAAGATAATTAAAACAAAAAACCCTTGAAAATCAGATGATTAACAAGGGTTAAAGTACTCGAGGCGGGACTTGAACCCGCACGGACTAATGTCCATTGGATTTTAAGTCCAACGTGTCTACCGATTCCACCACTCGAGCCTAATTGCTCGCGCAATAAGAAAGGTAATGGAGCGAAAAAAGGGATTCGAACCCTCGACCTCCACCTTGGCAAGGTGATGCTCTACCCCTGAGCTACTTTCGCAAGTTGTAATTGTAAAGAACGTGCATTATAATTAATGCGATGGCAAATTTAAGACTTTTATCTAAAAGTCAAAGTAAATCACCATAAAAAATTGAAAAAATATCTGTTGTTTTAGCCCTTGCATTTAAAGGGCCTGAGCCTTAGTGAGATGCATCTTTACCTCCTAGTAATTTTTTTATCTCTTCTAGTTTTAATAGGGCTGCAACAGGGGTCAGCGCGTTAATGTCTAGGTCTAAAATCTCATCTCTAATACTTTCTAACACCGGGTCATCTAATTTAAATATGCTGAGCTGCATGTCTGAAGGAATCTCTTTAAGTTTTCCGGTGAGCTGTTCACTGCTGTGGCTTTTTTCAAGCTTTTTTAGAATGCTGTTGGCTCTTGTTAGCACTTCCTTGGGCATTCCAGCCATTTTAGCTACGTGAATACCAAAACTGTGAGCGCTCCCTCCTGGGGTGAGGGTTCTAATAAAAATAACACGGTCTTTTAATTCCTTTACTGCTACATTGTAATTTTTAATACGTTCAAAACTGGCACTCATTTCATTGAGCTCGTGGTAGTGGGTGGCAAATAGTGTTTTGGCTTTGGTGGGGTGATGGTGAAGGTACTCGGTGATGGCCCAAGCAATAGAAATACCGTCATAGGTACTGGTACCTCTACCAATTTCATCGAGCAGCACCAAGCTGCGCTCAGAGAGATTATTTAGAATACTAGCCGTTTCATTCATTTCTACCATAAAAGTAGAGGCCCCTTGAGAAATATTGTCTGAGGCGCCTACGCGGGTAAAAATTTTGTCTACCATACCAATATGGGCGCTGGCTGCTGGAACAAAAGAACCCATTTGGGCTAAGAGCACCACCAGAGCAGTTTGTCTAAGCAAGGCAGATTTACCACTCATATTGGGCCCAGTAATCATGATTATTTGCTG
>JBNMNO010000079.1:0-11928 GCA_051275695.1 Mariniflexile sp. | reverse complement strand
ATTCCTCTTGGTTTTAGAATTAGACCTTCAGATAAATTATATAAAATTGTTGAAAATAAAGTAGAAGCTTAATGGTAGTTATCACATTACAACGCAATAAATGTATAGGGTGTAATTATTGTGTTGAGCTAGCTCCAAATCATTTCCAAATGTCGAAAAAAGACGGAAAATCAGTCTTACTTCATGCAATAGATAAAAAAGGGTTTTTTACTTTAAAATCGAATGAAGAACTTATTTTCGACGATTGCGATAAAGCTTCAAAAGCATGTCCGGTTAAAATAATAAGTGTTAAATCGGTTTAAAACAAGATTGAAAAGATTACAATTTTTTAAAGTTATAATGATAATTTATCTTCTATTTTAAAGTAAGCATAATAATCTTATCTTTACCTTTTTAAAATATTTATTAACCTTCATTCGTAATAATTTAATTATTAACGAATTCAATATATAAAACATATGAGTTGTAACAGTTGTTCAACTGGAAAAGACGGTCAGCCTAAAGGGTGTAAAAACAATGGCACTTGCGGAACAGATAGTTGTAATAAACTAACGGTTTTCGATTGGTTAGCTAATATGACCCTTCCTAACGGAGAAAAACCGTTTAATTGGGTTGAAGTCCGTTTTAAAAATGGCAGAAAAGAATATTATCTCAACAGCGAAAATTTAACATTAAGTATTGGCGATGTTGTGGCTACACAAGCTCAATCGGGCCATGATATTGGAATGGCTACCCTTACAGGGGAATTGGTGCGTGTTCAAATGAAGCGTAAAAATGTTTCAGAAACTCCTGAAGAAATTCTTAAAATTTACCGAAAAGCAAGTCAGAAGGATATAGATATTTGGTCTGAAGCGCGCGACAAAGAAGAGCCTATGAAAGTGCGAGCGCGTCAATTTGCTATTGATTTAAAGTTGCAAATGAAAATTTCGGACATCGAATTTCAAGGCGATGCCAGTAAAGCCACTTTTTATTACACAGCAGAAGAACGAGTAGATTTTCGCGAACTTATAAAAGTATTTGCACGCGAGTTTAGAACTCGTATAGAAATGAAACAAGTTGGGTTTCGTCAAGAAGCTTCAAGACTCGGGGGCATTGGCTCCTGTGGTCGCGAATTATGTTGTTCTACTTGGTTAACCGATTTTCGTTCGGTAAGCACATCGGCGGCTCGCTATCAACAATTGTCATTAAACCCTCAAAAGTTGGCGGGACAATGTGGTAAGTTGAAATGTTGTTTAAATTACGAGTTGGATAGCTATTTAGATGCGCTAAAAAGTTTCCCCAAAACAGAAATAAAACTTCAAACAGAAAAAGGAACGGCAGTATGCCAAAAAACCGATATTTTTAAAGGGCACATGTGGTATGCTTACGAGGGAGAATGGGCAAATTGGCATAAAATCACAACGGAACAAGCCAACGAAATTATTGGTTTAAATAAGAAAAACCAAAAAGTACCGAGTCTCGAAGAATACGCTGTTGAGGTTATTGAAAATACTAAAACAGAATTTGAAAACGTTGTAGGTCAAGATAGTTTAACACGTTTTGATAGTCCAAAACATCATAATAAACGTAAAAACAATAAGAACCGAAACAATAGATCCAAAAACAATAAACAAAAACCTCAAAAGAATAAAGATGCTGCGAAATAAGGTGTTGTTATTTTTAATAGTTTTTTCTTTTGTATTGACATCTTGCGATCCAAATCGTGTTTTCGATGAGTATCAATCGGTTCCCGATAAATGGAATAAAGAATCTGTAATTAGCTTTAAAATAAATCCTCCAGACTCAGTAAAGGCTTATAATTTATTTGTTAATTTAAGAAATACAAACACTTACAAGTACAATAATTTATTTTTAATTGTTGAGATGGATTTTCCGCACGGAAAAAAAGTTAAAGACACTCTAGAGTATAAAATGGCAGACCCATCTGGAAAATTTTTGGGCACAGGAATAACCGATGTTAAGGAGAACAAACTTTGGTATAAAGAACATGTTATTTTTAAAGAAAAGGGAGAATATGTTATTAATATTCAACACGCCATGCGAGAAAACGGTAAGGTTAAGGGTGTTCTTGATTTGGTGGGTATTACAGATGTAGGATTCAGAGTAGAAAAACTAACTAAAGAATAATATAATAACCTAAATATTTAAGCCAGTTACATTATGGCAACAAAAAAACAAACACCATCTACCCAAGACTTTTCAAAATACATTCGTTGGTTTTGGATGCTATTTACAGGAGGGATTATATTTATTATTTTATTATTCCTATTAGCTTCATGGGGTGTTTTTGGCGAAATGCCCGACCATACGGTTCTAGAAAATCCTAAAACAAATTTGGCTACCGAAATTGTTTCATCAGATGGTAAAACCTTGGGGAAATTTTATTTAAATGATAATAGAACACCTATTGGTTATGAAGAATTACCACAACATTTAGTAGATGCTTTAATTGCTACTGAAGACGCCCGTTTTCATGAACACTCTGGAATTGATGCTTTCGGAACCCTAAGAGCTATTGTAAAATTAGGAAGTGGTGGTGGAGCAAGTACCATTTCGCAACAGTTGGCAAAACAATTATTCCACGGGGAAGGGTCTAGAAATAAGTTGGGAAGGATTACTCAAAAAATAAAAGAATGGATTATTGCCACCCGTTTAGAACGTCAATATACTAAAGAAGAAATTATTGCTCAGTATTTTAATATTTATGATTTTTTAAATAATGCCGACGGGATACGAAGTGCAGCCAGAATTTATTTTGGTAAAGAGCCTAAAGATTTAGATGTGAAAGAATCTGCCATGCTGGTAGGAATGTTTAAGAATTCGTCATATTTTAATCCTAGAAGGCGACCAGAGATTACAAGACAACGAAGAAACGTTGTTTTGGCGCAGATGGAAAAGTATGATTTTATAGATGAAAAAGTTAAAGATTCACTTCAAAAAACAGACCTTGATTTAAATTATAATCCAGAATCGCATCGCGAAGGCATCGCAACCTATTTTAGAGGATATTTAGATGCTTTCATGAAAGACTGGATAAAAAATAACCCAAAACCAGATGGGGCAAAATATAATTTATATAACGATGGTTTAAAAATTTATACCACCATAGATTCTCGTATGCAACTATATGCTGAAAATGCAGTAGTACAACATATGGAAAGATTACAAACCGCTTTTTTTAGTCAAAATACGCCTAAAAGAAATCCAACAGCACCTTTCCTAGACTTATCAAACGATGAAATAGATGGGTTACTAAAAAATGCCATGAAACAATCTGAGCGCTGGAGAAAGCTTAAATATGATTTAGGAAAATCTAACGATGACATTGAGAAATCCTTTTATAAACCTACTCAAATGTCAATATTTGCATGGAGAAAAGGGAAAGCTTCAGAAATTGATACCATTATGAAACCTATAGATTCTATAAGGTATTATAAAACGTTTTTGAGAACAGGTATGATGTCTATGGATCCGCAAACAGGGCATGTAAAAGCCTGGGTTGGTGGTATCAATTATAGACATTTTCAATACGATATGGTGAAGCAAGGAAAGCGTCAGGTAGGGTCTACCTTTAAACCATTTGTTTATACCGCTGCCATAGACCAATTACATTATTCACCTTGTGATATATTTCCAGATACTCCTTTTTGTATTGAAGCCAATAAGTATGGAAATCCTGAAGATTGGTGTCCTAAAAATTCTGGTGGCGAGTATGGTGGGACAAGAACATTAAAGGATGCTTTGGCAAACTCCGTAAACACTATTACGGCGAGATTAATGGATAAAGTTGGTCCGCAAAACGTTAAAGATTTGGTTAAAAAATTAGGTGTTGAGTCTAATATTCCAGCAGTGCCTTCCATTGCCTTAGGAACGGCCGATTTAAGTGTGTATGAAATGGTTGGTGCGTATGCAACATTTGCGAACAAAGGTGTTTATACAAAACCTGTAATGGTTACAACTATAGTAGATAAAAACGGAACAGTGCTGTATCAGTTTAAACCGGAAACACGGGATGTTTTAGGTGAAGAAACTGCCTATGTAACCGTAAAACTATTGGAAGGCGTTACACAATATGGGTCGGGAGCCAGGTTAAGAAGAACAGGCCCGCCGGATGCGTTTTATAAGGAAGTTATTACAGGATACCCCTACGGATTTACAAACCCTATTGCTGGAAAAACGGGAACAACTCAAAATCAAAGTGATGGTTGGTTTATGGGCATGGTGCCTAATTTAGTTACCGGTGTTTGGGTAGGTGCCGAAGATAGAGCAGCTCATTTTAAGTCTATTTTATATGGTCAGGGAGCATCTATGGCTCTACCAATTTGGGGTTTATATATGAAAAGTTGTTATGAAGATAAAACTTTAAACGTATCAACAGGGGATTTTGATGTCCCTTTAAATCTTTCCATAAATGTAGATTGTTCTACTGGATCAGGAAATTATGTTAACGGGGCAGATTCTGAAAACACACCAGACGATTTGAATTTTTAGGGTACTATTCAACTTCTGTTTAAAGTTTATACATTGCCAATACCATTCTACAAAAAATAGAATGGTATTTTTTTTGATTTTTAATAACTTCTCAGGTAAAGTCCATGTATAGTATTCAATTATTCGTAATTTTAAACTAATAAAATCGAATTATTATGATAAATAAAAGAGTGTCCAATGTTCATGAAGCACTCGCTGGTGTTCAAAACAATATGACTTTTATGATAGGAGGTTTTGGACTAAGCGGGATACCTGAAAACGCTATTGCAGAGTTGGTAAAACTTGGAGTTAAAGGTTTAACATGTATATCGAACAATGCCGGGGTGGACGATTTTGGATTGGGTTTATTACTTCAAAAACGTCAAATAAACAAAATGATATCTTCTTACGTGGGTGAGAATGATGAATTTGAGCGCCAAATGCTTTCGGGCGAGTTAGATGTTGAATTGATTCCACAAGGGACCTTGGCAGAACTGTGTAGAGCAGCACAAGCGGGGTTTCCAGCCATTTATACTCCAGCAGGATACGGAACTGAAGTAGCTGTTGGAAAAGAAACTCGTGAGTTTGATGGTAAAATGTATGTTTTAGAACGTGCTTTTAAAGCAGATTTTGCTTTTGTTAAAGCATGGAAAGGCGATGCAGCAGGGAATTTAATTTTTAAAGGAACTGCCAGAAATTTTAATCCTGTTATGTGCGGAGCGGCAAAGATTACTGTTGCTGAGGTTGAAGAATTAGTCCCTCTAGGAAGTTTAGATCCAAATCAAATTCACATTCCAGGAATTTTTGTTCAGCGTATTTTCCAAGGTAAAAAATATGAAAAGCGTATTGAACAAAGAACCGTAAGACAAAGAAATTAGATTATGTTAGATAAAACAGGTATAGCAAAACGTATTGCTCAGGAAGTAAAAGACGGATATTATGTAAATCTAGGTATTGGGATTCCAACATTGGTTGCCAACTATGTGCGAGATGATATTGAAGTTGAATTTCAGAGCGAAAATGGCATATTAGGCATGGGGCCATTTCCTTTTGAAGGTGAAGAAGATGCCGATGTTATTAATGCAGGAAAACAAACCATTACAACACTACCAGGTGCTAGTTTTTTTGATTCTGCTATGAGTTTTTCTATGATTAGAGGGAAGCACGTAGACTTAACTATTTTAGGGGCTATGGAAGTTTCTGAAAATGGCGATATAGCTAATTGGAAAATTCCAGGACGTATGGTAAAAGGTATGGGAGGTGCAATGGATTTAGTGGCTAGTGCCGAAAATATCATTGTCGCTATGATGCATACCAATAAGGAAGGAGAATCAAAACTATTAAAACAATGCACACTGCCTTTAACAGGTGTCGCCTGCGTAAAAAAGATTGTAACAAATTTAGCAGTTATAGAAATTACTAATAAAGGTTTCAAGTTATTAGAACGGGCTCCAGGGATTTCTGTAGAGGACATAAAAAAGGCTACAGAAGGGACTTTAATTATTGAAGGAGATATTCCTGAAATGGCTATCTGAAAAAGCTAAATGCCAGAGTAAATTATTACAAAATCAATTAAAAGTTAAAATTTAATGTATTTCAACGTTTTTTTTTGTTTTTAAACTGATATATTGAAAATTTGTTTCATATTAGCAGTACCCAATGAAACCACACCAAATAAATAGATTTCCCCAAATCTACCATAAACTTGACACCTATGAATTTAACAACAAATCTACCTGAGCAACCTACATTTTCTGAGAGTAAATTCAAAGAAACACTTCATGAGAATTTGCGTTTTATCAAAAGCTTACTGTATTTAACTAAGAAAATATTTATGCTATAATCCTTTAGGGATAGCATCTATTAACTTTTTAGTATAGATTGTTTTGGGCGTGCTGTATATCTTATCAGCATCATCCAATTCTTCTATTTTTCCTTGATTCATTACTAGCAGTTGATCCGACATGTATTTTACCACAGCCAAGTCGTGGGATATAAAAATATAGGTAAAACCAAAAGTTTCTTTAAGTTGATTTAGCAAGTTTAAAACTTGTGCCTGAACCGAAATATCTAAAGCAGAAACCGATTCATCACACACAATTAGTTTTGGTTGCAACGCAATAGTTCTTGCAATACCAATTCGTTGTCTTTGTCCACCCGAAAACTCATGAGGATAGCGGTTAAAATAATCTTCAGATAAACCTACTTTATTTAAAATTTCAATAGTTTTTTCTTTTCGTTCATCATCTGAATTATAGAGCTTATGAACTATCATGGGTTCCATAATGGCTTCTCCAACTGGTATTCTTGGGTTTAATGACGAATAGGGGTCTTGAAAGATAATTTGAATATCTTTACGAAGTTTTTTTATTTCAGAATTAGACAATTTAGTAATATCAACACCTTCATATAAAATTTGTCCCGCAGTAGCTTTATCCAGTTGAAGAATGGCATTTCCTAAAGTCGATTTTCCACATCCCGATTCACCTACTAAGCCTAATGTTTCGCCTTCATACAATTTAAAACTCACATCATTGACCGCTTTAAAAGATTGAGGTTTTGTAAACCAACCAGATTTTGAGATGTATTCCTTCTCAACATTTATAACCTCTAAAAGAGGCGGTTTACTATAAAGTATTTCATGTTTTTGCTGACGTTGTGCAGAAGTTATAATCTCGTTATTAGCAGTGTTATTCAAATAATCTTGAATGGTTGGGAGTGTTTTTAATCTTGTTTTTAATGAAGGCCGTGAATTTATTAGTGCTTTGGTATAAACATGCTCTGGTGTTTTGAAAATGGTCGAAACCTCGCCTTGTTCAACAATCTCGCCTTGGTACATTACTAAGACCCGATGTGCAATTTCAGATATTAAAGACAAATCGTGCGTAATGAAAATAACGCTCATTTTCGTTTCAATCTGAAGGTCTTTAAGCAATTTTATGATCTCCTTTTGAACGGTAACATCAAGGGCTGTTGTTGGTTCGTCGGCAATTAAAATATCCGGTTTACAGCTAATGGCCATGGCAATCATAACCCGTTGTTTCTGGCCTCCAGAAATTTCATGAGGATACACATTGTAAACACGCTCAACATCCCGAAGTTTTACTTTTTCAAAGAGCGAAAGTGTTTGTGTTTTTGCAGCCTCTTTTGATAAATTAGAATGTTGTAATAATATTTCCTGAACCTGTTTTCCGCAAGTCATTGATGGATTTAAAGAACTCATAGGTTCCTGAAATATCATAGCTATTTTTTTCCCACGGATAGTTTGGAAGGCTTTTGATGAAAGTGTTGTTAAATCAATGTCATTATAAATAATACTTCCTGTTATTTTGGATGTTTTATTAGGAAGCAAGCCCAAAATAGCAAGAGAAGAAACAGATTTTCCTGAACCAGATTCACCAACAATACCTAAAATTTCATTTTGATTTAATTGATATGAAATATGGTGAATTACCTCATTTTCTCCAAACGAAATAGAAAGGTTTTTAATAATTAAAACGGTTTTTTGAGGCATTTATATATGAATAATTTCGTCGTCTGTTAATAGGGCATCGCCACGTAAACGTAAAAATATTTGAGCAACGGCAATGGTGTCTTTTTCGCAGTAAATAATAATTCTATCCACTTCATTTTCTTTATAAAATACTCTGTAAACTTCACTGCCATCAATATCATCTTTTGGTGAAGGAATTCCTAAAACATTCGTTAATAATTTCAAAGACGTATAGGATTTATAATCGCCAAATTTCCATAATTCCAAGGTATCTAAATGCGGTATTTCCCATGGTTTTTTACCAAATAGGTTTAGTTTATATGGCAACTCGATATTGTTTATTATCATGCGCCTTGCAATGTACGGAAAGTCGAATTCCTTCCCGTTGTGCGCGCAAAGCAAATGTTTTGCTTCGCTAAAATGTGAATTGAGTAAGTTTTTAAAATCTTTCAATATTTTTACTTCATCGCCATAAAAAGAAGTCACTCTAAAATTTCGCAAATCACCTTTAAAAATAAAATACCCGACCGAAATGCAAACTATCTTTCCAAATTCTGCCCAAATTCCTGCTCGTTCATAAAATGCTTCCGCTGATTCGCCTTCCTTTCGCTGGTATTTCGATTTATGTTCCCACAAGGCCTGTTTGGTTTCATCCAATTCAGAAAAATATTGAACTTCGGGTACCGTTTCAATATCTAAAAATAATATGTTTTCTAAATGCAGTTTTGAAATCATTTTTCAAGCATTTTGTAAGCTTCATCAATGTATGTAGTAATATCTTCAGTAAATGATGCCACTTCAACATTAGTACCTTTAGAATGGCCCAATCGCACAATAATGACATTGTCATTTGGTTCCACAATTACATATTGCCCAAGATGCCCACGCATCATAAAAAAGTCTTTGCCGTTTTGGTGTTTTAACCACCAGCCATAACCATACTCCGGGCTTTCTTTAAAACGAGGTTTTATCGATTTTGCAACAAATACTGAATCTAAAATTTGTTTACCATTCCATTTCCCATGGTCTTTATAAAGTTTTCCAAAACGCGCAAAATCTTTAGCGTTACTTGCAATACAACAGTACGCTTTTACCAAATCGTGAGCCTCACTGTCTACTTGCCACAACGTTTCATTTTCACATCCTAAAGGCTTCCAAAAACTTTCTTCTAAATACTTGTACATTTTTTTACCAGTCGCTTTTTCAATAACCATAGCAAGCATTTGTGTGTCTCCACTGGCATATTTATAAACTTTTCCAGGTTCATCTACTACTTTTAAACCTAACATTACTTTCTCTAAGTCATCATCAAAATAAGCACGAGTTGTTATTGATAATGGCGAATAATAAGCTTCATCCCAATTGGTTCCAGAACACATGCTAGATAAATCGCCAACAGTCATTTTAGCGGCTAAACCTTCATTAAAAGTTGGTAAAAAATCACTAACGGGCTGGTCTAAACTTTTTATATAACCTTCTTCTATAGCTTTTCCCATAAGTCCCGAAACATAACTTTTCGCCATAGAGAACGAATTGGTTTTCGAGTCTTCATCATAGCCATCATAATAGTTTTCAAACCAAATACTGTCGTTTTTTATAATTACATAAGCAATGGTTCCGTTTGTTTTATTTATTTTATTAAGAGCTTCAGTTTCTTTAACCGTGTTATAATCTTGATGATTTGGCCAAGGTTGAGACGTGCCATTATCAACAGGTTCGTTGTCAAATTCTTTATAATCGTCTAAATAGGCGGTTGAGTATCCTTTAAGATAGATCGTTCTTACTGCTTTAATTAAGTAATCGGTATCCGTAATGTAGAGTGTAATTAGTATTAATCCGAATAGAATAACAATCCATTTAAGGAATTTTTTTAGGAATTTCATTTCATCATGTTTAGTTGAAATAAATATAGGAAATATTTTATGCATTTCTGCTTTTAACGGATTGGATTGATAAATCTAAAAAAGAGATTGTTGTTTATAAGGGCTTTCGTGTTCCAGCAACCATTGTTTTCGGTGTAATCCACCAGCGTAACCTGTTAAACTACCGTCGCTGCCAATAACCCGATGGCATGGAATGATTATCCATAACGGATTTTTGCCATTCGCATTAGCGACAGCTCTAATGGCTTTTACATCGCCTAATTGTTTTGATAGTTCTAAATAAGAAAGTGTTTTTCCGTAGGGTATTTGTTCAAGTAGTTTCCAGACTTGCTTTTGGAAATCCGTTCCTTGTGGATTTAACTTAAGGTCGAATTGTTTTCGAGTACCTTCAAAATATTCGTTAAGCTGAATCGCACAATCTTCTAATGCTAATGGGATAATATTGGTTATTTTTTCTTCTGAATTTAAAATAATCACCGAAGTAATACCATTGTCATCTCCGCTTATTTTAGTTAATCCAAGAGGAGTGTTTATAATAGCCTCTTCCATCAATTCTCAGTTTTGGCTGCCATATAAAACACTTGTTGCAAAGTAGGTCTTATGTTCAAGTTATATAGGTTTTGATGGGTTCTTGTTGGATAAACACGATTGGATAGAAAAATAAAGACTAATTGGTTTTTAGGGTCTGCCCAAATGAATGTGCCTGTAAATCCTGCATGACCAAAGCTTTCTTTGCTAGTTTCTGGTGCCGGATAGGCGTCTTTTATACTTAAAGAATCATTTCCAATAATTGGTTTATCAAATCCCAATCCTCTGCGATTATTATTTTCTAAAAATTGGACTTTCGTGAATTCATTAAGTGTTGTTTCCTTAATATATCGGGTGCTTCCATAAAGACCTTTTTGCATAAACATTTGCATTAATATTGCAAGGTCTTTCGCTGTGCCAAATAATCCTGCATTTCCTGAAATTCCGCCAAGAAGGGCTGCATTTTCATCATGAACCCAACCTTTAGTGAGGTCTTTTCTAAAGATGTCATCCATTTCGGTTGGGACAATATTATTTTTAAAGTGTTTTAAACTTGGGTTAAATCCTAATGTATTACAACCTAAGGGTTGATAAAAGTTTTTTTGAAGATAAGCTTCATAGGATTCTCCTGTAATATTTTCAATGAGTTGGGGGTAAATAAGAAAACTTAATCCTGAATATTTATAGGTTTTATCGTCACTTACTTTAGATCTTGTTATTTTTCTAAATATTTTATTTTTAAACCTTTTATTTATATAAATATGGTCATAGGCTTGTACAGAGAATCGGGCACTTTCTTTTTTCCTTGCGAAGCGCTTTTTTAACGTTCCGTTTTTTATAATGTCATTTAAAAAAACAATGTAGGGTTGCAATCCAGATTGATGAGCTAGTAGTTCCCGAAGAGTTAATTTTTTTTTGTCTTTTTTATGTTTCCATGATTTCCAATAGGTGCTAAAAGGAACATCTAAATCTAATTTCCCTTCATCATATAATTTCATTAATGCTAGTAAAGGACCTGTTATTTTGGTAACGGAAGCCAAATCATAAATATCATTTAAACCAACTTTTTGGATACTGTCATAGGTATGAAAACCGTAGCCTTGATGAAAAATAATTTTATTATTTTTTGCAACGAGCAATTGAGCTCCTGGGAAAGCCTTCTCTTTTATCCCAAGAGTCATTATGGAATCCACTTTAGTTTGTATGTAAACAGCATCTAGTCCAACTTCTTTTGGAGAGCCAAACGACAGTGTAGTACTTGATTCTTTTGTGTTTTGACTATATATGTTTTGATTAAAACAAACAAGAAAAATAAAAAAACAGCGTTGCAAAAAAAAATTCAGCATAAAGTATAAATATAAATCGTATTGAAAGTTACGAAATCAATCCCAGAACAACTTTAGAAATTCTTTGATTGCACTAAGGATGATATTTTTTAATTAATAATGCTTTATTTATTAATCAGCTTTACAATATCCTTCGCAAAATAACTAGCAATCACATCGGCTCCAGCGCGTTTAATGGCTGTAATTTGCTCCATCATTACCGCATCAT
>JBNMNO010000078.1:0-11929 GCA_051275695.1 Mariniflexile sp. | reverse complement strand
GCAGCGCAAAACAGATTGACTATTAGCGTAAAAGTGCGGTTTTTTAATAGAAAAAAAGAAGATGACGATTTAGATCAGTCGTTCTCGTTTTTTTATGATTATCCGGGAAGCGCCCAACTTATAGGTGCTCAAAAAGATGCCGCTCACGAAGAAATTTTTGAACGTCTCACTCAAGATATTTTTAATGCAACTTTAGCAAAATGGTAAAATTATGAATCCAACCAATTTTACGTACATACTGCAAAACCCGCAGGCCATAACACATTCCCAAACTGAAGTTGTAAAATCAATTATAGATGAATTTCCTTATTTTCAATCTGCACGTTCCATTTATCTTAAAGGCTTAAAAAACGAAAATAGCTTTAAATATAATCAAGAATTAAAAATCACTGCTGCCTATACAACCGACAGAAGTATTTTATTCGATTTTATAACTTCGGAGGTCTTTATCCAAAACGAAATTTCACAATTCATTAAACAAAATACAGAACATTTAAAAGATATTGAAATTGATGTTGAAGATATTTCAATAAATAAAAGCATACAAATAGATGATGCGTTAAGGCAGCAAATAAAAGACACTATTAATGTTTTTGATCCTATATTATTTGAACCTAAAGAAGAACGACAAAAAAACATAACAAGTTTTGTTTTAGATGAATCTAAAACAATTGAACCCGTAACCGAAAATTCAAAAACCCAAGAAGCATCAGCAAACGATCTATTAAATTTAGGAAAGCCTCTTGAATTTGACAGAAAAGAAACCCATTCTTTTAACGAATGGTTAAAATTAGCACGCATTTCACTTATTGAAAGACAGGAAGATTCTTCTGAAAACTCTGCAGAATTAGAAACTTCTTTGACCACAGATAAATCCAAAAAATTCAAACTAATTGATAAGTTTATTACAGAAAACCCAAAAATTAAACCATTAAAGACATCTTCTTCAAAAGTAAATCTTGCAGAAGCCCAAATGATACAACCCGAAGCCTTAATGACCGAGACTTTGGCTCGTATTTACGTTGAACAAAAGAACTATAAAAAGGCAATTCAATCTTATAAAATTTTAAGTTTGAAATATCCAGAAAAAAGTAGTTCCTTTGCAAACCAAATTAAGGCAATAGAACAATTACAAGAACAAAATAACAAAAAATAATGAGTACGTTTACAATATTTTTAGCATTAATAGTTGTGGTGGCATTTTTACTAATAGTAGTGATTATGGTTCAAAACCCTAAAGGAGGCGGATTATCATCTTCTTTTGGTGGCGGCGGTTCACAACAATTAGGCGGTGTAAAAAAGACAACCGACTTTTTAGACAAAAGCACATGGTATTTAGCTACGCTTTTGTTAGCATTAATTTTACTTTCAAATGTAGCTATTAACAGAGGTGATAAAAGCGCTGATTCTAAAGCATTAGATCAAGACGCTACAACAAGTCAACCTTTGCCGGTACCTGCTAAAACAACAAATAACACTGCACCAACACAGAATACTGCAGAATAATTAATGTTTTTATAAAACAAAAAAAATGCCAACTTTTCAAGTTGGCATTTTTTGTTGCTGCAAGTTTGTCAGTTTACAACCATTGGCACAATTTTAGAACTATAAATAGGCATTAACAATAATTTTTTAAACTAAAAATATATTTAAAATGGCATTAAACATTAAACCATTAGCAGACCGTGTTCTTATTGAACCTGCTGCCGCTGAAACTAAAACAGCTTCAGGAATTATCATTCCAGATAACGCTAAAGAAAAGCCGCAAAAAGGAATTGTTGTTGCTGCTGGAAAAGGCACAAAAGACGACCCTATTACCGTAAAAGTTGGCGATACTGTTTTATATGGTAAATATGCTGGTACAGAACTTAAACTAGAGGGTACAGATTATTTAATAATGCGCGAAAGCGACATTTTAGCAATTATTTAATTGTCATTCCTGCGTAGGCAGGAATCCCACCAACCAAAACTAAATTATTATTTATAAAATCACATTTCCGCTCTGGCAGAAATACTAAAACAAAAATTTTCATTATGGCAAAAGATATAAAATATGATATTGATGCACGCGACGGTTTAAAACGTGGTGTTGATGCATTAGCAAATGCAGTAAAAGTTACATTAGGGCCTAAAGGTCGTAATGTTATTATTAGTAAATCATTCGGAGCGCCTCAAGTAACTAAAGATGGTGTTACTGTTGCAAAAGAAATTGAGTTAAAAGACCCTCTTGAAAATATGGGTGCTCAAATGGTAAAAGAAGTAGCTTCTAAAACCAACGATTTAGCTGGAGATGGTACGACTACAGCAACCGTTTTAGCACAAGCTATCGTAAAAGAAGGCTTGAAAAACGTTGCTGCGGGCGCAAATCCAATGGATTTAAAACGTGGTATTGACAAAGCTGTAGAAGCTATAGTGAAGGATTTAGAAAAACAATCAAAAAAAGTAGGGAACTCTTCTGAAATGATTAAGCAAGTGGCTTCTATTTCTGCTAATAATGATGATACAATTGGTGACTTAATTGCAAAAGCCTTTAGCAAAGTTGGCAAAGAAGGAGTTATTACTGTTGAAGAAGCTAAAGGTATGGAAACCTATGTTGATGTTGTTGAAGGTATGCAGTTCGACAGAGGTTATTTATCTCCATATTTTGTAACAGATACTGACAAAATGATTGTGGATTTAGAAAATCCTTATATTTTATTATTCGATAAAAAGATTTCTAACTTACAGGAAATCCTTCCAATATTAGAACCCGTTGCACAATCTGGTCGTCCATTATTAATTGTTGCTGAAGACGTTGACGGACAAGCCTTAGCTACTTTGGTTGTTAATAAATTACGTGGAGGCCTTAAAATTGCTGCTGTAAAGGCGCCAGGATTTGGCGACAGACGTAAAGCTATGCTAGAAGATATAGCTATATTAACTGGCGGAACTGTAATTTCGGAAGAAAGAGGTTTTACTTTAGAAAACGCCGATTTAAGCATGTTAGGTACTGCTGAAACTGTAACTGTTGATAAAGACAATACAACTATTATAAACGGTGCTGGTGATGCTAAAGCCATTAAGGGCAGAGTAAACCAAATAAAAGCGCAAATTGAAACTACAACGAGCGATTACGATAAAGAAAAACTTCAAGAGCGTTTAGCTAAATTGGCTGGCGGTGTTGCTGTTCTGTATGTGGGCGCGGCTTCTGAAGTTGAAATGAAAGAGAAAAAAGACCGTGTTGATGATGCTTTACACGCAACTAGAGCAGCCGTAGAAGAAGGTATTGTTGCTGGTGGTGGTGTTGCTTTAGTAAGAGCAAAATCTGTTTTAGAAAAAATAACTACGGAGAATTTAGACGAAGTAACAGGTATTCAAATTGTAGCGCGAGCTATTGAAGCACCATTACGTACCATTGTTGAAAACGCAGGTGGTGAAGGTAGCGTAGTGGTTGCTAAAGTCATGGAAGGCAAAGGTTCTTTTGGTTACGATGCCAAAACTGAAACATACGTCGACATGTTGAAAGCCGGTATTATCGACCCGAAAAAAGTGACACGAATTGCATTAGAAAATGCTGCTTCGGTTGCAGGAATGATTCTTACTACTGAGTGTGCTTTAATTGATATTAAAGAAGACACTCCTGCCATGGGTGGACAAGGTGGTGGTATGCCAGGAATGATGTAATTCGAAAGTTTCTATACACAAATAATAAAAACGCTTCAATTTAGTTTGGAGCGTTTTTTTATGAACTAAAAACTGAATAATAAAATTTCTGATTAATTCAAATTCAAAAACACTTGGGTTTCTTAAATCAATACTTTATATTACATTTACGCTATTATAATTTTTCATATTGATATCACCATCTTCCATAGACCTAGTATTTGAAACCGCCCGAGTTGAGGAGGTTATTGGCGATTTTGTAAATCTTAAAAAATCGGGCAGTAATTTTAAAGGGTTGAGTCCCTTTAGCGACGAGCGTTCCCCCAGTTTTATGGTTTCGCCAGTAAAACAAATTTGGAAAGATTTTAGTAGTGGCAAAGGCGGTAATGTAGTAGCTTTTTTAATGGAGCATGAGCATTTCACTTATCCCGAAGCGATAAAATACCTCGCTAAAAAGTATAATATTGAAATAGAAGAAACCGAACAAAGTAACGAGCAAAAAGACCAAGCGAATGAACGCGAAAGTTTGTATTTGGTAAGTGAATTTGCAAACACATATTTTCAAAAAATACTTCATAAAACCGACCAAGGAAAATCCATTGGCTTAAGTTATTTTAAAGAACGTGGCTTTACCGAAGAATCCATTAAAAAATTCGATTTAGGCTATTCTTTAAACGAGTGGCAAGCCTTTACAGACGAGGCCTTAAAACAAGGTTACAACATCGATTACTTAGAAAAAACAGGACTCACCATTGTAAAAGATGACAAACATTTTGATAGGTTTAAGGGTCGCGTTATGTTCCCTATAAAAAGTATGAGTGGTCGTGTGCTGGGATTTGGCGGACGTATTTTAATTAACGATAAAAAGGCTGCCAAATATGTAAACTCGCCAGAAAGCGATATTTACCATAAAAGTAATGTGTTGTACGGTATTTTTCATGCGAAACAAAGCATTGCTAAAGAAGATAATTGCTATTTAGTTGAAGGTTATACCGATGTGATTCAGTTTCATCAAACAGGAATAAAAAATGTAGTGTCGTCGTCAGGAACGGCATTAACATCAGAACAAATTCGACTAATAAATAGACTTACAAAAAACATTACAGTCCTTTTTGATGGCGATGCCGCAGGTATGCGGGCGTCTCTTCGTGGCATCGACCTTATTTTAGAACAAGGCATGAATGTAAAAGTTTGTACGTTTCCTGAAGGAGAAGATCCCGATAGTTTTGCAAAACAAAATACACTCGAAGAGCTTACTTCTTATCTTGTTGAAAATGCCAAAGATTTCATTCAGTTTAAAGCCTCCATTTTATTTGAAGAATCTAAGAACGACCCCATAAAAAAAGCAGAAACAGTACGTGATATTGTAAATAGTATTTCAAAAATTCCAGACCATATTAAAAAGGAAATCTATATTCAGGAATGTGCCCGAATTATGGATATTAGTGAGGAAGTGCTATTTAGTACACTGGCTCAAATTAATAAAAAGGAGTTTCGGGAAGAAAACAACCAGTTTAAAAGTGAACAAAAAGCTTTTGAGGTCATTAGGAATCAACAACCCATTGAGAAAGTTAATGTTCAGTTCATTTTAGAGAAAAAAATTATTGAAGTCTTATTATTATACGGCAATAGAACTGAAAATTTCGAGGATTTGGTTTTAAAAGAAAATGATAAAAACGAATTGGTTTTAGAACCCGTTATTCATAAAGCAAAAGTTTTTGAAAAAGTGTTTTTAGACCTTCAGGATGATGAAATGCAATTTACCAACATACAGTTTAAAACTTTGTACTACACCATAATTGATACTTTAAACCAAAATCCAGAATTCGAACTTAAAAACTTTATTAATTCGGTCGATGCAGAAATGGGCAATGAAATCTCCCATATATTAATGGAAGATGAGCGTTATACCTTAGATAACTGGCAACGCATGAACATTTTTCCTAAAGAAAAAACGCACAGCGTTGCCCAATTAGTAAGTGAAACAATATTGAGCCTTCGGTGCTTTTTAATTGACGAAAAAGTAAAAGAATTTCAGCAAGAAGTATTAACAAATAAAGCTGATGTTAATAGAAATATTCTTGAAGAAGTAAAAGATTACTCGGGTTTAAAAATGCTATTATCTAGAAAACTAAACAGGGTTTTATGATTCTGCGTTAAGTTTTGCTTGATTAACCAAGTCAACTAAATTAGTGACTTTTAATTTACGCATTAAACGCGCTTTGTAAGTACTAACTGTTTTTTCGTTAATATCAAGTTCTTTAGCAACCTCTTTGTTTTTTCTACCAATAGTTAAAAGTTTCAAAACTTCTGCTTCTCTTGTTGAGAGTTTTTTGTAGAAAGAACCGCCTTTATTAACTCTGTTGCCAAAAGCTAATTGCTGTGTTAACTCGTTACTTAAATAAATCCCACCATCATTAACTTTTAAAATAGCTTCATTAATAGTTATCACATTAACTGATTTATGCAAAAACCCACAAGCTCCAGCTTTAATGGCGTTTATGGCATAAACTTCTTCAGGTTGTGCACTAAAAATAATAGTTTTAATGTTAGGGAAATCATGTTTTAAATGACGTAAAACTGTTAATCCGTTTAGTTTCGGTAGGTCGGCTTCAGTTAAAATAATGTCTACAGGGTTTTTCTTGATGTAGTCTAAAATGGCTTCGCCATTATCAACGCTTGCAACAATTTTAATGTTGGAAGAAGCTGAAAAAAGAACTTCAAGCCCTTTTCTTGTGATTGGGTGGTTGTCTGCTATTAATAATTTTATCATAATTTATAAGCTTTTTTTATTATAATTGGGTTAGGGAGAATATTATAATTGAGAGAATAAGCTTGCCTTAAAAGTAGTGAGATTTTAAATAATATCCAAAAATTATATCATATTATTATGAATTTCGCATATTGGTATAGGAATCATCTTATGTTTATTAGCTGAATTAAACCGTTTATATATTTTAAAAACGACTTGATCTCTACCTGAAAAATCTTCTGGATTTTTGCCTTCGTCATCCATTTTCATAGCCCATTCTAGTTCCGGGTATGAGGCTCCTATTTGATCTTCATCTGTTCTATCATCACCCCAAAGACCATCTGTTGGCGCTGCATTAATAATACCTTGGTTAATACCTAAATGCTTCGCAATGGTATAGACTTCTGTTTTCAACAAATCAGCAATCGGGCTTAAATCTACTCCCCCATCGCCATATTTTGTGTAAAAGCCAACACCAAAATCTTCAACTTTATTACCTGTACCAGCCACTAAATATTTATGTAATGCAGCAAAATAATATAAAGTTGTCATGCGCAATCTGGCTCGTGTATTCGCTAAAGACATAAACCGTTCTTCTTCGTTTTCTACTATAGGCAAAGAAGCCACCAAACTATCAAATACAGGTGTCAAGCTTACTTGGGTCATACTAACCTTTGGAAATTTTTCTTTTAACCAATCTATATGATGTAATGCTCTATTTACTTGCGAAGGTGCTTGATGTATGGGCATTTCCAAACAAAGTAACGGAAACCCCGTTTTAGCACAAAGGGCAGAAGTTACAGCAGAATCAATACCTCCTGAAATACCAATAACAAAACCATTAACACCTGCTTTTGTAGCATACTCTTTTAACCAATTAACTATATATTCTACAACTTTTTCTGTTTGCATATTAAATGAATTTAAAACTAAGAATAGTACCTTTGCAAACAAAAATAAACGAAACACTTAATTAATAAAAATTTATGACGCTTAAGTTTTATACTAAACATGCATTATTTTTTTTAATAATACCTATAGTAATTTTTTCTTGTAAAAAAGATAGCGGTTTAGAAAGTGATATTGCTAAAATTAACATAGATGCTCATATTGAAAGATTTGACCAATTGTTTTCTAAAGTATCAGAAGCAAGTTTGCCGAATTTAAAAACGGCTTATCCTTTTATGTTTTCTGAAAAATTTAAAGATTCTTTTTGGATGTCTAAAGCGTCCGATACTTTACAGATTCAATTATTCAAAGAGATTGAAAAAACCTTTTTAAATTTTACAGAAACGGAATTTGAAATTGAATCGTTATTTAATCATTTAAAATATTACTTTCCAGAGTTTTATCCGCCAAGAGTTATTACAACATCAAGCGATGTAGATTACAGAAACCGCGTTATTGTTACCGATACTATTGCAGTTATTGCATTGGATAATTATTTAGGTAGCAACCATAAGTTTTATGAAAACATTCCTAAATATTTAAGAGAAGATTTTAAAAAGGAACAAATAGTGGTAGATGTAGCGGGCGAGTATGCTAAAAAATACATTAACCAACAACCAAGTAAAACCTTTTTGGATGATATGATTTTTTATGGAAAACAGCTTTTCTTTAAAGATGCTACCATTCCTTTTAAAACGGAAGCGGAACGTATTGGGTATACCCAATCCCAATTAGACTGGGCTATGGCAAACGAAAGTTATATTTGGCGTTACTTTATTGAACGTGAATTACTTTTTAGCACCGACTTAAAACTATCTGGAAGATTTATAACCCCAGCACCGTTCTCCAAATTTTATTTAGAAGATATAGATGCTGAATCTCCAGGACGTTTAGGGCAATATATAGGTTGGCAAATTGTTAGAGCATACATGCAACAAAATGATGTGTCTTTAAAAGATATGCTACTAAAAAGTCCTGAAGAAATTTTCAATAACTCAAAGTTTAAACCACGTAAATAATGTCGAAAAAAAATACATCCAAAATAGAATTAAATATAGAACTTGACGCTAATAAAGTGCCCGAAAAGATTTTTTGGACAGCACAAGATGGAGGCATTACCAATGAAGAAGCAAAAGCCATGATGCTTGCCGTTTGGGATGCCAAAACACAAGAAACGTTGCGAATTGATTTATGGACAAAGGATATGCCTGTAGATGAAATGAAAGTGTTTTTTCATCAAACTTTAGTGGCTATGAGTGATACTTTTAATAGAGCGACTCAAGATGAAAAAATGACTGCTACTATGAAAGATTTTTGTGATTATTTTGCTGAAAAACTAGATATAAAAAAGTAGTTAGTTTTCATTTTTAGCATCATTAACTTCTTTTTTAAGATGGTCTAAATACAAGATACCATTTAAATGATCTATTTCATGTTGAAAGATTACTGAAGTAAAGCCTTCTACTGTTTCGGTTTTGTGTTCCGATTGCATAGTATCATATTCAATAAATATAGAGAAAGCCCTAGTTCTCAAGGTATCACTGCGATTTGGAATAGACAAACAACCTTCTCTAAACGATTGCTTTTTATCTGAATACGTATTAATTGTGGGGTTTAAATACACTTCAAACGGAAAATTTTCTTTATCAAAACGTTGTACCCAAATTATATTTTTTAAAATCCCTACTTGGGGCGCTGCTATACCAACTCCCATAGACAGACTATCTCTAACCGTTGCATAAAGTCTCTTTACGAACCTTTGTAAAACAGGGTCTTTTGGGTTTGCTCTAATATTTTCACTTCTGGTTCTTAATAATAAAGAGTCTTGAATGCTGGTTATCTTAAAAACTCGCATGGGTGTTAACGTATCCGCAGAAGTGATTAAAGAAATCTGATCTGAAGAAAACGACTTATTAACTGTGTGTTTAGCACCCGAACAGCCAAATATTAAAAGAATTATAAATACTGAAAGACGATGGATTTTCATAAACTATACATACATGTTGATTATCGAACCTACCATTGATTAATCCTGTCTGAATCTAACTTAATAAATATAAATAGCAAAATGGTAAATCCCCAAAGTCCAGAACCTCCATAGCTAAATAGAGGCAAAGGAATTCCAATAGTAGGTATGATGCCCATTACCATTCCAATATTTATAAAAAAGTGCATAAACAAAATAGAAGCAACCCCATATCCATACATCCGGCTAAATTGAGACCGCTGTAATTCGGCTAAATGAAGAATTCGAAATAGTAATAATACAAATACTATAACAACCGCTGCACTGCCTACAAACCCCCATTCTTCTCCCACTGTACTAAAAATATAATCGGTATGTTGCTCTGGCACAAATTTACCCGTGGTTCTGGTGCCTTCTAAAAACCCTTTGCCTGTTAAGCCCCCAGAACTAATCGCTTTTTCTGATTCATTTAAATTATAAGCGATGGTTTTTTTCATACGCTCTAGTTTTAAAGGGTCTTTTTCAAGACTTAACCAGATGGTAATTCTATCTTTTTGATGAAAAGGTAAAACTTCGTCGTAAAAATACTTAACACCAAAGGAAGTTAAAATACTTATTAGAATAATTGCAATCGGCTGAATTAATAATGGCTTTCTTTTTCTAGAAAAATGGTACCCTAAAACAATAAGAATTATAGCTATGGAAGTAATTAAAACCCCAAACTTTAATGAAAAAAGACATATTATAACAAGCAGCACAGCGACTATTAAATATATTGGGGACAAGCCCTCTCTGTACAATACAAATATAAAAGAGCCATAAACTAAGGTACTCCCGGCATCTTTTTGAAGCAAAACCAATATGGCCGGTATTGCTATAAGGACAAAAACACTTATTAAGTCTTTTGTTTTTTTAATATCTGTATTTAAATCGCTAGCAAATTTAGCCACAGCTAATGCTGTTGCCGCTTTTGCAAATTCACTTGGTTGTAATGTCATACCTCCAATAGCATACCATGAGGTTGCTCCGTTCACGCTTTTTCCAAAAAGAAAAAGACCTACTAGCGAAAGCATGGATATGGTATAAATTATGCTAGAAAAACGTTCATAAAACTTAGACTCAATGGCTAGTATAAGAATTATTAAACCTACTGTCAAAAAAATAAAAACCAATTGTTTTCCGTAGGGTTGGGAAAAGTCTAAGTAGTTTAAGGTCTCTCCTGTGTGAGATGCCGACAAAATATTTAACCATCCAAAACCAACCAGCAATAGGAACAATACTATCGTGATCCAATCAAATTTGTAATACTTACTAGCTTCAGTAATCATTATTTATTATTTTTTCTGCTATAATTTTTTTTAAGGTTCATCTATAAATTAGATCCCTGAGTAAATTTTAATTCCTCAGAGTTTATGGATTTATTCTTCAATTGTTTTAATAATTCTTTAAGTTCCTTGTATTCTGCTTCCTCAACAACTTCTAAGGTAGTATTCCTGTTAATTCCAAAAGGTTTTCCAGAATATGGCTTTGTATATTCGTGCTCTAACGTATGCCTTAATATCCAATCTTCCAAATCGATTCTGGTAATCGTATCCTTTAGGTATTTTTCAACCATTAAACTGGCGATTTTTCCTGCAAATCTAGATCCAAAATATCCGTTTTCAACAAAAACAGCAAGAGCAATTTTAGGGTTGTCTTTGGGTGCAAATGCGACAAATATAGAATGGTCTGTTAACTGCATACGTGTGCCATTTACTTTAACAAAGTTTTCGGCAGTTCCTGTTTTTCCGCAAATTTCAATACCTTTTACTTGAACACCCGCCGCAGTTCCATGATTGTACACATCAAACATGCCCTGAACTATAGGTTCAAAATGTTCTTTATTAATGGTGGTATGATTAGGTGTTGTGTATTTCGCATCTACAGTATGCCCTTCAATATTCTTAATAATATGAGGCGTATAATAATACCCGCGATTGGATATGGCTGCCGCCACATTTGCTAATTGAATGGGTGTTGTTAAAACCTCCCCTTGCCCAATGGCATTTGAAATATTATATGTACTTCCCCATCTGTTTTTACCATAAAGCTGATCGTACGTTTTACTACTTGGAATTTTACCCGGTTGCCCAACCGACAAATCGTTATTCAAATAATTTCCTAAACCGAAGCTTTTTAAATGGTTACTCCAAATATCCATACCCTCCGAAGGATCATTCGTTTTATCTATAATTCTTCTGTAAACGTTTGCAAAATAAGCATTACAAGAATTATAAATTCCCCCATTCATAGCTAAAGGGCTAGAGTGACTATGACAACCCATTTTACGACCACCATAACTATAACCCAGATTGCAATAAAATCTGTCTTCGGTAGTCACAACTCCTTCTTGTAAACCAATAAGTGCATTCAAAATTTTGAAAGGGGACCCAGGTGGGTACATAGCTTGCAGACCCCTGTCGTATAAAGGCTTGTTAATGCTATCGTTGTATAGTTTGGAAAAATTAACAGAACGCTGACGCCCAACCAATAAGTTCGGATTGTAAGTTGGTGTAGAGACCATTGCTAGAATTTCGCCACTACTAGGTTCTATGGCAATAATTCCGCCATGCTTATTTCGC
>JBNMNO010000077.1:0-12034 GCA_051275695.1 Mariniflexile sp. | reverse complement strand
ACTATCGGCTAAGGTTGGGTGTTTTGCTGATTTCATAATACTAAAATACAAATTAATATACTGATAATCAAATGATTGAAATCATATTTTGTTAATTATTTTATACAATTTCCCTTGCAACGGTCTTTCATTGTATTGTATTAGTTTAAAGCCATAAATGATCTGGTTCAAATTATCCGCTTTTAATGGTTCTCATCATCCGTCCCATCCACCTGGGCTCCATATATAAATCAAAAAAGGCCTTCAATCTCTTGAAAGCCTTTCTATCATTGGTGGAGAAGATGGGGCTCGAACCCACGACCTCTTGACTGCCAGTCAAGCACTCTAGCCAACTGAGCTACATCCCCAAAAATTATTTTAAACCACTTAACACTAAAACAGGTAATTTACTGTCGAAATCCTTTTTGTAAATGGTGTTGTTTTCCCATTTCTTCATGAAAAAACCACGTTTACGTCTTACAACACAAAGCATATCTGGGTTTCGGATTTTATAATGTTCCAAAACGCCATAGTATGTTGAAGGGTTTTCAGATTTTGTAATCTCTGTAATAATTTCAGATAATTCATCATTTACATTAAAATCACCTTCGTTATAATAAGGGGTTTTAACTAACAATAAATTTACAGCAGCACTAAATCTATCTTTTACTGCCTTAAGCGGGCTTAATACGTTTTCTTTTTTAATAATAGCCGATTTTAAAGCCATCAATATGTTTTTAACCGGTTTAAAAGTGTAGCCTTCTGGAATTATTAATGTCGGCACATCCATTTGCTTAATAATTTTCCCAGATGTTTTTCCCAAAAACAAGTCATCATCTACTGAGTAAGTTCTGGGCTCTATTAAAATCAAATCAATATCTGCCACCTTACAAGCCAATTCTATTGTATCTATAAATTTACCTTTTAGTGCTCTTACAACAATTTCAACGCCTTTTTTATTGACTTTTGAAACCAAATCATTCAAATAATCAAGACTCTCATGCTCTAATATATGATCAATTTTAATCATGGTTCCTGCTTTGGTGTAAACGTTATACACCTGAACCACATAAAGTTTAGCTCCAAAAGCCTCAGCAAAATCTACAGCATATTGTAAATTGCTTAACGCATTTTTTGAAGACCCCACAGGGACCAAAATATTTTTCATATTTAAAACTTTAAGCTTAATTTTAACGCAAAAGTAATCAAATAAATGATTAGAAAAGGGAAATACTCCGACATTGATAAAATTTTAGAAATCACTAAATCTTGCGCTATACATTTAATAGCGCAAGACATTTTCCAATGGAACGAACACTATCCAAATAAATCTGCTTTTGAGCATGATGTTTTAAGAAACGAACTGTATGTTTTAGAAGGTAATTCAAGCATTATAGGAACCATTGTGCTTTCAACGTTAATGGATTCCGAATATATTCCCATAATTTGGTTAACAGAAAACAAAAACAACCTCTACATTCATCGTTTAGCTATTAAGCCCGAACATCAAGGAAAAGGATATGCGCAACACCTCATGGATTTTGCTGAAACTTTTGCTAAAAAAAATCATTACGATTCTATAAGGTTAGATACCTTTTCTCAAAATTCAAGGAATTTGAAATTCTACGAAAATAGGGGTTACAGGCGTTTAGATAGTATTTATTTTCCGAAACAAAGTAAATATCCTTTTTATTGTTATGAGTTTATTTTGTAAATATTTTTACATTTGTGCATTAAATTCAACCTCGATGAATATTTTAAGTTTTTTAAGTGGAAACGGTTTATTTCTTGTTTTAGCCCTCGTTTTAATAATTATTTATTTCGTAAACAAAAGAAAAAATCGTTAGTTAGCGTGTTTTTAACCACCCGGTTATACTTAATCGATCGACTATTACCGGTCTTACTTCGTGTTCAATAATTTGACTTTCAAAAATAACAACACGCCCTGGAAATGGATAAATAACTTTTTCAACTTCTTGACCATTTTCATCTAAATACAAAACCAGCTCCCCGCCATTTTCGGGTAACCAACCATCTTCATTCAAATAACAAACAAACGATAGTTTTCGTCGGTCGTCATTTTGAAAGGTATCAATATGCCTTTTGTAATATGTGTTTTTAGGGTAAATAGCATAATGAAACTCTTTATGTAAAATGCCCAAAAAACAGGTTTTATTTAAGTACCCAACTAAGTCGTTAATTCTATTAAAAAATAATATTTCGGCAGTATCGGCTTTAGTTTCATCCATCCATAAAATAACATCGCCTCTAATAGATTTTACAATTGTTTCGTTTAACCTATTACCAATGGCAGCTTTTTTAAAAGTATCTTCTTCATACTTTGTTAAAATAGATTGCCTTAAAACAGTCAGATCATCAGTAGAAAAAAAATTTTCAATAATACTATATTTTTGTTTCCCAATATCAGTAATAATCTGTTCGTAAAGCGGATTCTCAACAAAATCAATAGCCTCAAAAAGATGGTTCATAAACAATTAGCGAAAAACTATAAGCCCAGAATGAACAAAAGTGCGCAAATCTAATCTAAATACGGTTTGTTTTTACAAAATGAATACCTTTGTGTTTTAAATTTATCTCCCATGAGCTTCATTCGCATCACAAAACAGTTTTCTTTCGAAACCGGCCATGCCCTTTACGGGTACGATGGCAAGTGCAAAAATGTACACGGTCATAGTTACAAGCTTTCGGTTACCGTAATTGGAAAACCTATTTCAGACAAAACCAACCCCAAGTATGGCATGGTTATCGACTTTAGCGATTTGAAAAAGATCGTAAAAGAAGACATTGTGAATGTGTTTGACCATGCCACCGTTTTCAATAAAAACACACCGCATATTGAGCTGGCAAAAGTACTTGAAGACAGCGGGCATAATGTTTTACTTGTTGATTATCAGCCAACAAGCGAAATGATGGTCATCGATTTTTCAAAAAAAATTAAACGCCGTTTACCAGAAAATATCGATTTGCATTCGCTTAAACTTCAAGAAACTGAAAGCTCATTTGCCGAATGGTTTGCTTACGATAATATTTAGGGCGTTCCCTTTCATGGGGGGCTTTCGCAAGTCGCACTCTACGAGGTGCTCCAACAATTGCTCAATCCCTAACGCACCAACTAGTTATAAACCAGCATCACCAGTTTTTTAAAGGGGTGTTTTTAAATAGATTCATGAGAAATAGAACAAGAATTTGTATTACAGTTATCAGTTTTTTTATTGTTTTTGCATGTAAAAAACAAAAACCAGATACCGTTGAAAGAACCTCGGCACCAGAAGTTTATAGTACGAAACAAGTAAGCGATAGTATTATTAATAATCCACCCGATGGCATGATTTGGATTCCTGGGGGTTCTTTTTTACAAGGGGCAGTACCCCAAGATAACATGGCAATGAGCCATGAAAAACCACAACACCCGGTAACGGTAGATGGTTTTTTTATGGATATTACCGAAGTAACCAATGCGCAATTTTTAAATTTTGTTTCGAAAACGGGTTATATTACAATGGCAGAACGCCAAATAGATTGGAAAGAAATGCAAAAGCAACTTCCTGAAGGCACCCCAAAACCACATGATTCTATATTACAACCAGGGTCTTTAAAATTTAAAAAAACTAAGTCTTCGGTTCCAAATTTATTCGATTTTTCTCAATGGTGGGAGTGGTCAATTGGCACAAACTGGAAACACCCAAACGGACCAAAAAGTAATTTAAAGGCAAAAGAAAACCATCCTGTGGTACATGTGTGTTTTGAAGATGCACAAGCCTATTGCAAATGGGCAGGACGACGTTTGCCTACCGAGGCAGAATGGGAATATGCAGCAAGAGCAAAGGCTGTAAGCACCATCTATTTTTGGGGTGATGATAGGTCGCAACTTTCAACAAAAGTCAATAGTTGGGAAGGGGAATTTCCGGTAAATAACACCCTGGAAGATGGTTTTGAAAGAACCGCACCCGTTAAATCGTATCCAGCTAACGATTTCGGACTGTACGATATGGCGGGAAATGTTTGGGAAATAACATCTGATTGGTATAATTTAAACTATTATAGCGAGTTAGTGGCTTCCAAACAAACGGCTATCAACCCAAAAGGCGCTGAAAAGGCATATAACCCAAGTAATCCATATTTAAAAGAAATAGTAATAAAAGGAGGTTCTTTTTTGTGTAGCGACTCGTATTGTGCCAGTTATAGAGTGTCCGCTAGAATGGGAACAAGTTTAGATTCTTCTGCAGAACACGTTGGTTTTAGAACGGTTGCTACCCCAGATATGTTCATAAAAGAGTAATTTTTATGACTAAAAAGTATAAAAAAAAGCCCTTACATGGTTACCTGTAAGGGCTTTGTACACTTGATTGACTTATTCTCGAACCAATTATTAGAGTTCTTTCAAAATTTAGTCGATGATTTCTAATCTAACCACAACCTAATAGACCTTAACCTTCTCGGCCCATTAAAGTCATATGTTCAATTAATTTTTAGAGTATTAATTAACTATCCTAAATTTTAAAGGAGAGAACTATAAACAAATACTACTTTTTTCGTTTCTTAAAATTAATTTTAAAACACCCCTTTTTCTTACTTGATAGATAAAAAATATCTTCATTACTTAATTCCTTATAAATAGTAACCTCATCCACATGTAATTTTGATATGTATAAATAATTATAAACTATTCTTCTTAAAAATGAACACTGATTAAATTCGCTATTTGAAATCAATACTAGCTTTTCCTTTTCCTTTGGCAATTCTTGTTGAATTAATTCATAATTAATTTTTTTAAAACTTTCCCTATCAGGTTTTAATTTGTCTAAAAAATTATAATAATAGGTGTTCATATTACCATTTCTTAAAACCTGTTTTAATTTTAATATGCTCAACATCCAAAATACTTTTAGTTTATTAAGAATATTAGATTTGTTGTAGAAAAAATGATATTCAAAGTGATATTCGTTATTTGCCCACCTCTTTTTATATTCTATATTACCTTTAGAAAAATCAACTATTTTAATGTCGTTTTTAATAAACCATTCCACCTGTAACATCCAATTGGTATGACCCAATCTGAATTTAGAATAATCAATGTCATAAGTTGTAATAAATAAATACACCGTTTTTCCAAGGTGCATATTTAAACTTATATTGATGGCTTTATTACTATCATATATTACAAACAAAGAGGCTTGTTTATTTAATATCATATCATATACATTTTTTGTATATAAATCCCAATGTTTTAAATTCCGGTTTTCAATTCCTTTTTCATTGGCCCCTTGCTTTAACATGTTGAAAAACCTTTTAAATAGGGCATCGTACAGAGACTTATCAATGTCACCATAATACATCCTGTATGAGGAATTAAAACAGATTTCCAATCTTTGCTTTCCTGCTCTTAATAATTGTCTGCTACTTCTACTAAAGCGGTCTTTAAGATAATCTTCCACTTCAATATATCCATTTAAATCAATGTAATAACCATTATATTGTTTTATAGATTTAAATCCTATAGCATAATCAAACTCCTTTTTTGCGACTTTTATATAGGAAGGAACATCAATCACCATAGAGATTTTATTAAAAACTGAAGCCGTTTTGGTTTCTACAGTTTTTAATGATATTGTATGATCCGTAATATGATAACTCTGTTTGTAAAAATGAGGCAATGTTTTATTAAACGCCATTTCAAACATAAAATCTATTTCCTTGATATTTGTCATAAAGAATTTATACCGTATTTATTTTTAATTTATTAAAACTTTAATTTGAGACTTAGCGCCTTGAACAATATATGAATCAACTTCGATATTTATCTTAAACACGTTGATATTGGCGGTATTTTCAAAATTAAGATATTGAAAATCGTATACCGTTTTTCTTAAAAATTTATATGAGGCATTATTTATATTAATAGAAGTAATATCATCATTTAAAGGCATTTTAGAAATAGTTTCTAATGTAATGACAGACTCTTTCTTTTCTATTTGAGATTTAGGGTTTAGTGTAAAATTTAATTTTGTTTTAATAAGCCATTTAAAAAAACATTTTTGTTTTACATAATCACTGATACTATATAGATTAATCATCATTTTTACAAATAGTAATTTTAGTGGGTTATTGTTTTTAAATATAAAATGATGTTCAAATAGGCTTATTTCATTACACCAACGTACTTTATAATCAAGTTTTCCCCACATCAAATCAAAGATTTTAAAATTATTTAAAAGACACCAATCAATTTGTTTCCAAATATCAATTTGACCAACCCAATATTTTGAATAATCAATATCATAGGATCTTATAAGGTGTTGTGTGATATTTTGAAAATGATAGCTTAAGCAAATATCAATTGGTTTATTTTCATCATAAATCACAAAAAGAGACGCTTTCTTTTGTAATATAAGTTGATATGAATTCTCTTTGATAAAATTCCATTTATCTTTTAATGAATAGGAATCGCCACGTTGATTAAACCGCCTTTCAATTAATAACTTTAATTCTTTGAATAAAAAGTCATATTTCTGTTTTGAAATATCGCCATAATAAAATACGTAGTTAATATTAAAGCAAGCTTCTAGCCGATGTATTCTTCTTCGTAGTTGAGACCTGCTTTTGGATCCCATTTGACTTATTAAATAATCTTCTGAATTGTTAAATCCATCAAGATTAATTCGAAAATTTTCAACTCTGTTATATGTAATAAATTTGTATTTGGGGCTTAATAAAGGCGTTTCTAACCTAAAATAAGATGGGATAAATTTCATTTCATGAATTTCATTTCCAATGGCGTCTTCATACTTGAAATTTTGGTTAATAATCTCTTCATTATTGGAGTAATTAAATAGCTTATTGTAAAAAGGTTTTATGTGTTGTTTTTGAAAAAAATCAAAGCAAAAATTATATTTTGAATATTTGATAAAAAATGATTTCATGAGGTTTTTTAGCTTATTACTATTTCTTTAGATGTTTTTTCGCCTTTAAAAAGGTAGGTTGATTGCGTATTTAAAACCTTCATGATTTTAAGACTATAAAGTGATTCACTATTAAGAAATAAAAACTCATTTACAACACTTTTGAAGGGGATAAAATCTTTATGAAATAAGTCTATTTCAAGTAATTCAAAATCCTTGTATTCTTTGGTTAAACCAGATATAACAAACGAGGAAGAAGTTTTAATCTCGTGGTTATGTTTTTGAAACCGGTAGGTTAACTGATGTAATTTTTTATTGAGTTCTTTTTCTCTTAAATATTGTTTTAATACAAACAGATTTTTAATTATGAATCCAATGAATTTAGATTTGATTGAGGTATTATCGTAATATAAATGGTATTCAAAATCATATTTTTTAGTCATCCAATGCGTCTTATAATCGAAATGACCTTTAGAGAAATCAAAGTATTTTAGTTTCTGTTCAAAGCACCAGGAAAAAAGATTAACTAAGGCTATTTTTCCCAAATCGAATTTTGAATAATCGATATCAAAAACGGTAATGGCATGAAACAATGTGTTTTCAGAGCGATAATTTAGACTGATTGCAATTGGATTGGAGTTTTCATAAACCACAAAAAGAGACGCTTTCTTTTCTAAAATCATAGGAAAAGCAACATCATGATAAAACTCCCATTCTTCAGAATTTAAATTGTTATTTGTAGTTTGTTTATCCGTAAATCGCTTTTCTAATAATAGTTTAAAACAATCAAAAATAAAATTATATTCTTCTTTTGAAATATCACCATGAAACATTTTATATTTTATATTAAAACATAATTCCAAACGCTTTTGGCATCTATTTAAATTGTAACGAGTTTTCTTTCTGAATGTATTTTGGAAATAGTCATTAAGGTCTTTATATTTATGAAGTTCGACTAAGTATCCAGGGTATTGTTTTATTTTATGAAATGTTACTTTTTCAGGCACACTTGCAATGTCTAATTCAAAATAAGCTGGCACGTCGTAAATAAGAATTATTGATTTTTTAAAATTAATTATTTCCTGTTTACTTATAGAATAGGAGATTCCTTTAGTGAGGTTTCTTCCAGCATTTATATATAAACCAGGGGTCTTAACTTTAAAAAATGAAAGGCCATTTATAAAATTAAATGTAACTGGAGACTGACCTGAATAAAAGTGCTTTATCCATTTTGACACAAATGTTTCTGAAGTAAAAGGATTATTTATCATTAACATTTACGAATTCAATTTATTTTCAATAAATCTGTATTTTGGAAAGTAATCCGTTTCATCGGTAACTTTATTAATCTCTACTAAATGATTATATATATCTTCATTAACTATCAATTTCCATAAATTAAAACCCCTAAAATCTTTAGAAAATGAAGACTTAAATCTAAATAAGGAATCTTCTTGATTAGCTCCTAGACCTCCTCCAAGATTAAAATAGTGTAGCTCTTTTTTTGATGAAACTAATCTCATGTTATCTATAAGAAGTTTAACTGGTGCTACATCCAAATATTCTTCTTTACAACCAGACAAATGGTAATGAACTATATTATTGATAGTTACAAACACACAACCAGCCATTGTATTACCAGAATTTGAATCTTTTGCTAAATAAATTTCAGCTTCAAAATCATTGCTCTCCATGATTCCTTTAAAATATTCGTTACTAAAAAAATAGTGCCTTGCTGCATTTACCCGCTCCATGTTTTCGTAGTAAATTGCGATGAATTCTTTTATGTCTTCTTTTGATTCGGCCTTACTTATAAAACATTTTTTTCTTGCTTTATTTATATAAGTTTTTAGTCTTTTTTGATATTTTTTTATCTGATCAACTTCTCTTAAACGTAAATCTATAAAAACAATTTTGCCTTGATCAACAATTTCACCACAATTAATTAAAATATTTTTCTGATAATTAATATATGGATTAAGTCTTGAAAAAACAGAAACAATTTTATTCTTAATAAAATAATCAATAAGTTTTTTTGTAAACAGAGCATTATCAAAACTCATATCTATACCTTTTGAAATAGGACCCGCATAGCCATATACAGATGTCGCGTCATAGTATTCAGTATTACTTATTTTTCTAATTAATAAAGGAAGGGCAATAACGATATTGTTTTCTGTGTATTTTATAAGTATTGGAGTCTGACTATCAGTTTTTTCAACTATATGATAATCAAATGTATGATAGAAATCTAAATTATCAATCTCCTTTAGTAAGCCATTCCACTTATCTTGAGACGTAATAATTTCTAAAGTTACTTTATCCAATTTTATTTGCTTTTATAATAGTTTGCCATTAAAACTATTTTAATTAACGAACTATTTATATGTTTTGATTAAAAAATTTCAATAATACCTTTTCAATTTATGATGAATTATCAACACACATAACAAGACAACGATAAAATGTAAAATGGATAGGGCGGGCAAAGTGAGCCACTTGCGGCGGATGAAAGTGAGCATAGCAAAGTAAATGTTCAAAATCGATTCATTTGTGGTTAAATTTAGTCTTTATTTTTCAATTTTTTACGCATCGATTCTCCTTTAATATCTATTCTGTGTGCATTATGTACAAGGCGGTCTAAAATGGCATCTGCGATGGTTTGTTCTCCTATAATTTCATGCCATGCTTCCACTGGTAATTGTGAAGCGATAATAATACTGTGTTCTCCGTGCCTATCTTCAATAATTTCCATAAAAGAATGCCTATTTATAGCATCTAAAGCTTTAAGCCCAAAGTCATCTATAATCAGTAGATCTTGTTTTTCTAGTCTATTGATTTGTTTTAAATAAGAGCCGTCTGCTTTTGATGTTTTAAGCATGGTAAAAAGTTTATTAGTGTTGTAATACATGACTTTATATCCCAATGAGCACGCCTGATGGCCAATGGCTGATGCTATATAGCTTTTTCCAGTACCCGTACTTCCTGTGATAAGGATGTTCTGTTTTTGCTTTATAAACTCACAGCTAGCAAAGCGTTGGATTTGATTTTTATCTAGCTGTCTTGAAGCATCAAAATCGATAGCTTCCATTACGGCACTGTACCTAAATCGCGCTGCTTTTGTTAACCGTTCTATCTTTCTGTTTTGGCGGTCATCCCATTCGCTTTGGAGCAGATATGCGATGAGTTCATCATTGGTGTAGTTTATGCTTTGTGGAGATAAACTGCTGTCAAAGGCTCTGTACATACCGTATAGCCTTAGTTGTTTCATGTGTTCTAATGTCTGTTTGTTCATTTGTTTTGTGGTTTAAATTTATTTGTAATAATGGCTCCCTCTAATATTGCTATGGTTTGGGATATCTGGCTGGTCTTCGATATCTTCATCTAAAGTGTCCCAGCCGTTTTTAAGGATACGTTCTATAATATTATAGTTGTGCGCACCATAGTCTAATGCCCGCTTACAGGCATTATCTAGCCGTGTATTGCCTACCTTTTTGGTGAGGTGCAGTATGCCTAAACACGATTTATAGGATTGTTCTGGGTGTTGTTTCTTTTCTAATATGTTAATGATTAACACCTTGCAATGATTACCAATCTGCTCTGCCCAGGTAATGAATTTTTCACTGCTCCACTCGCTGATAAAGCGGTGATGGGAAGGCATGTGTTCCTTTATCGTGCTATATCCATATTTTTGCTTGGTTCTTGGATGGACCGTAAGTAGTTCCTGTTGGTAGAAAATCTCTACAGTACTATCCGAGTAAACCACTTTAATACGTTTACCTATATGCTGATAAGGCAAACTATAATAGTGTTTGTTCTTACTAAAATAAATATGGCTATTTTTATGAACCGTTGCATTAGCGTAGCGTTTAATCTCATAGCGTTTGGCTGGCAATGGTTTAAGCTGATGCTTTTCAATCTCTTCAAATAACGAATAGCGGGAATATTCACGTCCTCTAAAAGAGGTGCTGTTATGGGTTTTAAGAAGTTCTAATATAGCCTTATTCAGTGCGGTTTTAGTATGGAACGTTTGGTTACGCAGTGGCGCAAAGACCCGCGTATATATAATACGCACAGCATTTTCAACGATGGCTTTATCCCTAGGCCTGTAGGCTCTGGTTGGAAGTACCGAGGTTTCATAATATTCGGCAAAATCTATAAAAGTCTCATTTACTTTTGGTTCGTAACGACTACTTTTAGTAACTGCTGCCCTCAAGTTATCGGGCACTAAAGCCTGTGGTACACCGCCATAAAACCAAAGTGCATTTTCTATACAAGCTATAAAATCTTCTTTCTTCTGGCTCTCACAGGCCTCAACATAAGTGTATTGGCTACTGCCCAATACACAGACAAAGACCTCTAAATCTTGTATTTCACCTGTGTAACGATCTACAATGGAAAGCTTCTTGCCTGTAAAATCAATGAAAAGTTTATCGCCAGCTTTGTGTGTAAAATGCATGACCGGAGACACTTCTTTAACCCACTCCCGGTACCAATACCTAAACTGGGAAAGTTTGTAGCCATCTGGATGTTTGGAAGCATACTCTTGCCAGAGTAGCTCTTTGGTTACCCCTGTTTTGCGCAGTTCTTTATCAAAATAGGGAAAATACGTTTCTAGTGTTAATAGTTGCCCACTCTTACCTTTTTGGTCGGTTTTAAAAAGTCTGTTCAGCTCTTCGAGTGTCATAGCGGACACTTCGTAATAAGTAAGCCGATAGCGCTTAAAAAAGTCAATATATTTAGTGATGGTATTACGCGACAGCCCTGTGGTTAGGCTTATTTGACGCTTGCTGACTCCTTCACTGTAAAGTTTGAAAATCTGTTTTATTTTTCGCATATCTATTTGTTTGTTGGCCATAATATCTTTTTATAAAAGATATTTAAAGCTTTACAAATAGAATCGATTTTTAGTGGTTCACTTTCGTCCGCTGTGGGTGGTTCACTTTCACCCGCTGCACTATGCTCACTTTAATCCGCTGTGGGTGGTATACTATGCCCGTTTTTTGCACCGGTTAACCATTCATGAATAAATTCTACTTTTTGTTCCATTTTAGTTTTTGCTTTCCAGACCATGATAAATTACTTTTTCAAGTAATTTATGAATCTTAAAAGTGTAAACTATGTCCCTTTAACTT
>JBNMNO010000076.1:0-12150 GCA_051275695.1 Mariniflexile sp. | reverse complement strand
GTTGTATTCTGAAATAAACAAGAAAACCCAACCCGCAAACAGTAATATAAACGTGGTGTAAATTACTATTTTAGAATTTAATGTTATAATGGGAACGCGTTTGTGAATAAATTTTTTGTTAAAAAATTCTAACACATAGGTTTTTAAAAATTTGTAAAAATTAAAAATGATGCTGTGTCCCAGACCGCCAAAAACAACAAGAGCCATAATTATCCATTGGAAAATATAGTTGAAACGAATACTATTATCAAACAGCCCTGCTGAAAAAATTGAAAAACCAGCGTTACAATATGCCGAAACGGAATGGAATATAGAAAAGAAAAATTTATTAGTAATCACAGCGTTATTTGTAACTGAAAAATAGATAAATAATACTCCTACAATTTCTATGGCAACTGTAAAAATAACGACGTTTAATGCTACTCTAAAAACATCTTTGAGGCCTTCATGAGCAAGAAAATCTTTAGTATTTAATCCTTCCTTAAAGGAAGAACTTCCTCTAAAGAAAAAAGCAAAGAACGAAGTAAATGTTAATATACCGATACCACCTAATTGTATAAGCACTAATATGATAGATTGACCAACAATTGTAAAGTCAGCACTGGTATCTAAAACTGTTAAACCTGTAACACAAACTGCACTGGTAGATGTAAATAAGGCATTTATAAAACTAATCCCATGGGTTGTGGCGCTAGGTAGCATAAGTAAAAAAGCACCTGCTAAAGCCAGAATCATAAAACTGCCAACAAACACAATGGCTGGATTAAAATAAACATCATAAATATGTCGTACTAAAACCAACAATCTAAGTAGGAAATAAAGTATTAATCCACCTTCCAGAATTGGTTTTATTTTTTGTAAAATAAAATGAAAATCATGTTTAATATGGATTATGGAAACAATAAGAGAGCTAATTAGTAAAACAGAAATAATAATCATGTTTACTAAAGCCACATTTTTATTGATTTTATACTTGAATCTAAAAAATTTAAAGGCATTAAAAAGGAATAAAAAGAAAGAAAGTATTAATAATCCAGCAACATGAGGTGATGTGAAATTTTCGTCAAAATCGTAACCAAAATCAAAAACAATAAAGAAAAGAACAATGATGTCGAAAAAACGATACACATAATTGAGTAATGATTCTCTCTCCATTTTGGCAAATATCTAAATAATAATAGAATTAAATATAGTGCTCATTCACTAATTCAATAACACTTTCTACAGTAGGTACTTTAGCCGTTCTAACATCTTTAAAATGTTTTTCTGCTTCTTTTGCTGTAGTTTCTCCAATACAAAACGCAATGATTTCAGCTTTGTTTTTTTGAACAAAACTTTCAACGGTTGACGGACTGTAAAACATGGCTCCTTCAATAGTAGCATTGACTTCTACACCATCATATTTGGTTTGATATGCTTCTACTTCGGTAACTTTTATGTTGTTTTTTTCTAAAATAGCAGGTAAATCGTCCAGCCTTAAATTGCTGCAAAAGTAAGTCACTTCAGTACCTTCGATATGGTCAACTAAATATTCAGCAAGCTTTTTAGCATTGTTTTCAAAATGAGTTACTTTACCAATTTTAGTTTCAACCAAGCGTTTGGTACGACGACCCACACAGTAAATGTTTTTAAATTGAAGTTCTATAGCAGAATAGTTTGTAATTAAAGATTCCACCGCATTTTTACTGGTAATTATCACGTTATGAATCTCGTTTTTAAAGAAGCGCGGATGGATTCTATTTAAACTTATTTTTATAAAATCGGCACTTTCTACCGCTACTTTTTCATGAAACAACAAGCGTTGGTCTTCGGTAAACGATTTAGTAGAATAGACATTAGTTTTTCTTTTAGAATGTTTTATGGCATCCATTAAACGTTTTCCGCCTCGTTCAATAATAAAATTGGCACAAAAATCAGCAATATCATGGTGCTCGCCTAATTTTTTTACACGGGTAACATCTAATTTTTTAGTACCATCAACACTTAATAAAACACCTTTAAAGCTAACTTCTTCGTTTTTTATGTAGGCAAGTGCTCCAATAGGTGCTGTACAGCCACCTTCTAGTTTATTTAAAAATTCACGTTCAATACTGGTACAAATTTCTGTTTCTTCATGATTTAATTCTTTACAAGCAGAAAGCACAAATTCATCTTCAGCCAAAGCGGTAATCATAATGGTGCCTTGTGCTGGCGCCGGAATCATCCAGTCTAAATTTATGGCTTCTTCGGGTCGTAAACCAATTCGGCCAATACCTGCTGCTGCAAAAATAGCACCATTCCAATCCTCGTTATCTTCTAGTTTTTGCAAACGCGAATTCACATTGCCTCGTAAATCAACAATAGTGTGCGTTGGGAATCTATTAAGCCATTGGGCACGACGACGTAAACTTCCAGTGGCAATAACTGCGTTTTTTGAGCCTAAAAACTCTTCATTATCTTTAAAAACTAAGGTGTCGTTTACATTCCCGCGTTTTAAAACAGCTGCCTGTACAATGCCATTTGGTAATACGGTTGGTACATCTTTTAAGGAGTGTACGGCAATATCAATGTCATGGTTTAACATGGCAATATCTAAAGTGCGCGTAAATATGCCGGTAATTCCTAATTCGTATAGGGGTTTGTCTAAAACTAAATCGCCTGTAGATTTTACAGGGACTAATTGCGTTTTATGACCTAAACTTTCGAGCTGACTTTGTACTATTTTGGCTTGCCACAGTGCTAATTCACTATCGCGTGTACCAATTCTTATAATTTTAGACATGTGTTGAGGTTTCTAGCTGAAATACTTTTTTAATAAGTTCCAGACTTGCATCAGTAGAAATGCCATCATCTTTTAAATGATGCGCAAAGTGATTTGTTATTTTTTGAATGATATTATTACTAATTAATTCAGCTTGCGCTTCGTTAAAATCAGCATTTTTTTTACGTTGGGTTTCTAATTCAGATGTTGCAAAATTGAGCAACTTTTCTTTTAAAGCTTTTATGGTTGGTGCAAATACTCTGGTTTCTAGCCAATCATTAAATTCTCCTTTTACTTCTTCAATAATAGCTTCAGCCAAGGGAATATGTGCTTTTCGATCCTCTAAAGTTTTATCTGTAATTTGAGATAAATGATCTAAATGAACTAGGGATACGTTATCCAATTCCTCAACATTTACATTTACATTTTTAGGAATTGATAAATCTAAAATTAATAGGGGTTTATGTGTTTGGATAAGGTGCTTATCAATAGTAGGCCGCTGTGCTCCTGTAGCAACAATTAGTATATCTGCGTTATAAATTTCTTCCTGTAAATTAGCATAATCTTTAACTAGTAAATTAAATTTTCCAGCTATTTGTTCTGCTTTATTTTTGGTTCTATTTATTAATGTAATGTGCTCATTTTTGGTGTGTTTTACCAAATTTTCACAAGTATTTCTGCCTATTTTTCCAGTTCCGAAAAGCAGAATGTTTTTATTAGAAACATCATTAACGGTGTTAAAAATGTATTGCACAGAAGCAAAAGAAACAGACGTTGCGCCCGATGAAATTTTTGTTTCAGTTTTTATGCGTTTGCTGGCCTGTATAACCGCATTCACCAAACGCTCGGTAAAATTATTAAGCAATTCAAGTTTTTTTGAATTGCGAGCACTCGTTTTTAACTGACTGATAATTTCAAAATCTCCAAGAATTTGGCTGTCTAACCCAGAACCTACACGAAACATATGCGCGACAGCTTCGTTGTTTTTGTATACATAGGCTACTTTTTGAAATTCTTCAACGGTACCTCTGGTATTATCACAAAGTAATTTTATAAGTTGAAAAGGGTGTTGTGCAAAACCGTAAATTTCGGTTCGGTTACAAGTAGAAGTTACCACTAAGCTTTCAATATCATTTTCTTTGGCCTGATTGAGTACTGCCAATTTTCCAATATCATCCAAACTAAAGCGGCCTCTAATGTCTGCATCGGCTTTTTTGTAACTTAAACCAATGGCATAAAAATAATTGCCTTTAGATATGTTGTACTTCTCCATTATGATTTTTGAAATTCTGAAACAAAAGTATAGGTATGGCGAGTAAAAAAACAACGCTAAAAGAACTTTTAGTATCGCTAGTGGTATTTTAAGTAATTTTTTGATTAATATATGATTTTTGTCATATTTTTGCGGTGGTATCAACAAATTTTAATCAATTAATTTAGAATTAATCTAAATAAATTATGATAAATAACGAAGAAAAGTCAATTAAAAATGTCGCTGAAAGTTCATTTGCAGAAACAAAAGTGGATGATGGGTTTTTGGTTTTATTGTATAAGAATGATGCACAGGAATCGCAAAACCTTGTTAAAGAAATAAATAGCGATTTCTTACAATTTCACTTTTGTGTGAAAGGGTCGAGTCAATTTGTTTTTAATGAAGGGCGCTATGTGCTAAATATTCTAGAAGGAAACTCCTTGCTACTATACAATCCACAACAAGATTTACCTATAAATCTTCAATTAAATCCAAATTCTTGGATGGTTTCATTATTGATTTCTATAAAAAAGTTTCATGGGTTGTTTTCACAAGAAGCCGATTATATTACGTTTTTAAATGAAGATAATAAGGATAAAAAATATTATAAAGATGGAGGTATTACACCATCTATGGCTATTGTTCTAAATCAATTAATAAACTATAATTTAAATCAATCCATAAAAGATTTATACTTTAAAGGAAAAGCCTACGAACTTTTAAGTTTATATTTTAATAGAAGTGAAGATGCTAATATTGAGCATTGTCCGTTTTTGGCTGATGAGACTAATGTGATTAAAATTCGAAAAGCCAAAGATATTATTATTGCACGTATGGCTGAACCGCCTAGTTTACAAGAACTTGCGGATGAAATTGGATTGAATCTTAAAAAACTTAAAGAAGGCTTTAAACAAATTTACGGCGATTCGGTTTTTAGTTTTTTGTTTGATTATAAAATGGAAGTAGCCAGAAAATTATTAGAATCTGGCGACGATAATGTAAATGAAGTAGGGCTAAAAGTAGGTTACAGTACAGCAAGTCATTTTATAGCCGCTTTTAAAAAGAAATACGGCACAACACCTAAAAAATATGTAATGTCTTTAAACTAAATTTCATGAAAAATATTTTAATAGCTTTTATTGTGTTTATATCATTGTCAAGTTATGCTAGCGAGATTTCAGATAAAGTACTTGTTTTTACAAAAACAGCAGGATTTCGCCATAAATCTATAGAAACAGGTGTAAAAGCCATTGAAGAATTAGGAAAACAAAACAATTTTGAGGTGAAGCATACCGAGGATGCTTCTTTGTTTTCTTCAGAAAATTTACAAAGGTATAAACTAGTTATTTTTCTAAATACGACAGGCGATGTTTTAAATGCCAAAGAAGAAAAAGCTTTCGAAACCTTTATAAAAAATGGTGGAAGCTATATGGGTATACATTCAGCAACTGATACTGAGTTTGAATGGGATTGGTATGGAAAACTTGCGGGGGCTTATTTTTTAAATCACCCAAAACAGTCAACTGCTACTATAAATCTCGTTAATAGTAAACATCCATCTACAAAACATTTGAAAGAACAATGGGTTCATTATGACGAATGGTACAACTTTAAATCCATCAATCAGGATATAAATGTATTGTTAAATTTAGATGAATCAACTTATGAAGGAGGAAAAAATGGTGTGAACCACCCCATTGCTTGGTATCATGAATTTGATGGTGGCAGGTCGTTTTATACAGGTTTAGGGCATACTTTGGAATCCTATTCAGAACCAGAATTTAAACAACACTTATTAGGCGGTATTTTGTATTGTTTAAAACGGTAATTTTTAAAAAATCGAAATCAATAAAAATGAAATATTTAACTCCTGAAATTGAAGCGTTATCCAAAAACATTAACACTAAATCTTTAGTACGTTCTAGTATATCTTGTGGTATTTTTCAAGACTGTGATTATAGTCAAGAAACGCCTAAATTATATCATCAACAAAAAATTGAAAAGACTGAGGAGTGATTTTTAGTTTTTGCAATAACGTTGTCCTTTAAAGCATGTTTGGAATGGAACGCTTTTAAAAAGAAATAGAGTATAACGCCAAAAAAATAATTGATGTTATTATCTTCGTAAAAAAGTAAATAATTAATGAAAAAAGGAATACTCCTAGTAAATCTTGGTTCTCCCGACAGTCCGGAGCCAAAAGATGTTAAAAAATATTTAGGTGAGTTTTTAATGGACGAACGCGTAATAGATGTTCCTCTGTGGGCAAGAACATTACTTGTAAAAGGAATTATATTAAACACACGCCCAAAAACTTCGGCAAAAGCCTATAAAAAAATATGGTGGGATGAAGGTTCCCCTTTAATAGTGCTATCTGAAAGACTTCAAAACAAACTACAAAAACAGTTAGACATGCCCGTTGGTTTAGCAATGCGTTATGGCAGAATGACTATTAAAAAAGGGCTTCAAGAATTGGTTGACAAAGGTGTTGATGAGGTTTTAATATTTCCATTATATCCGCAGTTTGCTATGGCAACTACCGAGACTATTTTGGTTTTGGCAGAAGAGGTTCGTCAGCAATATTTCCCAAACTTAAAAATAGAATCTATACCTGCTTTTTATAACAAACCAGATTATATCGAGGTGCTTTCTAACTCCATTAAAAAACATTTAGAAGGTAAAAAGTATGAGCATTTGTTATTCTCATATCATGGTATCCCAGAACGGCATATCAGAAAAAGCGATGTTACTAAATCGCATTGTAAAATAGATGGCAGTTGTTGTGTAACACCGAGTAAAGCACATGAATTTTGTTATAAGCATCAATGTTTAGAAGTAACCAGACTGGTTGCCGAAAAACTGCAATTTAAAGAGGGCACCTATTCAACATCCTTTCAATCTCGTTTAGGTTTCGACCCATGGTTGCAACCTTATACCGATAGAACTATTGAACGTTTAGGGAAACAGGGCATTAAAAATATGGCCATAGTAACCCCTGCATTTGTGAGCGATTGTTTAGAAACGTTGGAAGAAATTGCCATGGAAGGTCAAGAAATTTTTCATGAAATGGGAGGAAAAGACTTTTCAACAATTCCATGTTTAAATGATGATGACCAGTGGGTCGCCTTACTGTCAATATGGATTAACGAATGGGCAACTGCTGAAACTAGTAAGGCATAATGGCAAAAGGGTCCTCTCAAGATTTGGGATCGCAACCCATTGGAAAGATTTTAATAAAACAGGCTGTTCCTGCTTCCATTGGTATTTTGGTCATGTCACTAAATATTTTAGTCGACACCATTTTTGTTGGGCATTGGATAGGATCAACAGCTATTGCAGCTATTAATGTGGTGTTGCCGGTTTCCTTTTTTATTGCTGCTTTGGGTATGGCTATTGGTATTGGGGGTTCATCTATAATATCAAGGGCATTAGGCTCTGGTGGTCGAGACAAAGCGCTTAAAACCTTTGGCAATCAAATTACCCTTACTTTACTACTTACAGTAACTTTGGCTATTATTGGATTGACTTTTGCCGATGCTATTATTTTGCTATTCGGAGGTAAAGGAGCTATTTTTGAACCTGCTAAAATTTACTATACTATTGTCTTGTACGGAGTCCCTTTTTTGGCGCTAAGCATGATGGGAAATACAGTTATCAGGGCAGAAGGCAAGCCTAAATTTGCCATGTATGCCATGATGATTCCATCGGTGAGCAACTTAGTATTAGATTATGTTTTTATAAATGTTTTAGGGTATGGAATGGAAGGTGCTGCATGGGCAACCTCCATTTCATATATACTTTGTTTTATTTTTATATGGTGGTTTTTCTTATCCAAAAACTCTGAATTAAAAATAAATTTACCTCATTTTAGATTAAGTTCATCTATAGTTTCAGAAATTAGTTCTTTAGGTTTTGTAACGCTTGCCAGACAAGCAGTAGTAAGTGTTACTTATTTATTTATGAATAACATTTTGTATGATTTAGGTGGAGAAACCTCGGTTACAGCCTATGCTATTGTGGGGCGTATGCTTATGTTTGCCATGTTCCCAGTATTAGGAATTACACAAGGATTTTTACCCATTGCAGGATTTAATTATGGAGCCAAAAATTATGAGAGGGTAAGGCAAAGTATTAATATAGCTATAAAATATGCAGCCGTATTATCAACATGTATATTTATCATATTGATGTTTTTTCCTGAAGCCATTACCAGAATGTTTACAACCAATTTGGATGTTATTAAGCAAACGCCGAACGATATGCGTTGGGTATTTGCCGCAACGCCAATTATTGCGGTTCAACTTATTGGAGCCGCATATTTCCAATCTATAGGAAAAGCAATTCCAGCACTTTTATTAACATTAACGCGTCAAGGCTTTTTCTTTATTCCCTTAATTTTAATATTACCAAAATTTTACGGCGAATTAGGTGTTTGGATATCCTTTCCAATTTCCGATGTGCTTTCAACCATTGTAACCGCTTATTTTTTAAATAGAGAAGTGAAGGCTAATTTAATTAATCAGCCCGATTAGATATGGAATATTACAACTACATTAAATCGTTTCATCTCATTTTTGTAATCACCTGGTTTGCCGGCTTGTTTTATATACCACGCCTGTTTGTTTACCAAATAGAGGCGTTTCATAAACCTTCACCAGACAAAGAGATTCTAGGAAAACAATTAAAATTAATGGCAAAACGCCTGTGGTTTATTATTACATGGCCATCGGCAATATTAGCAACCATTTTCGCCATTTGGTTACTTATAATACAACCTTTTTGGTTACAACAACCTTGGATGCATGTAAAGTTAGTCTTTGTATTACTGCTTATTATCTATCAGCTTAAAACACATCAATATTACAAACAACTTCAAAACGATGTAGTAAAAAAATCATCCAGCTTTATGCGTATCTGGAATGAGGGTGCAACCTTTATACTGTTTGCAGTGGTGTTTTTGGTGGTACTAAAAAACGCCATCAATTGGGTTTGGGGCGTTATAGGTATTATTGTTTTAGGAGTTCTAATTATGCTAGGCTTTAAAGTTTATAAAAACATACGAAATAAAAACCCTGAAGCTTAAAGTATTTGAGCCTTACCACAATCCCGATAGCTATCAACATATTCTCAGTTTAAAATTATGATATAATCACGCTTGGCGAAGTGTTTTGGTTCAATTATTGCTATATTTAATGCATTATTCTTTTAAATGAAACTAAAGAAACTATCCTTACGTACGCGTATTTTTTTATCCATGATACTCCTCGTCTTTTTGGCATCTATACTTATTTCGGCGGTAGCAATAATTCAATATAAAGAGCAAAGTGAAGATTATCATAAAGGGCGTTTAGAACGAAAAGAAGAAAATGTTCAAACACATTTAAAACGCATTTTAAATGGCCGACAGAATACTTGGGAAGTTAAAACTGAAAATATTCCTTTAATATATAAGGATGAAGTTTATAACGTTGCCGATATTCATAAATTGCAAATTAATTTATATGATTTAGAAGGCTCTTTGCTCATTTCTTCAAAAGCAGGTTTGCAAAAAAATGAAGCCGATAAATGCCTTAATGCCGAAACTTTAAATGCTATATCAAATACGGCCTTCCACCGATTTGTAGATAAACATATTGAAAATGGAGAACTTTTTCAATCATCTTTCACATATCTTCTAGATCAAAAGTCAAAAGCGATAGCCATTTTAAATATTCCTTATTTAGAGAAGGATGATTTTCTTGCCAAAGAACTTCAAGAGTTTTTAAAGCGTTTGGGTTTTGCTTTTATGCTAGTGCTAATCATGGCTATTTTTATTGCTTTTTTACTGTCTAAATATATTACCAAATCATTAAAAACCATAAGTGATAAAATAAACACAACACGGTTAGAAAAGCGTAATGAAAAAATAGAAGTAGATGATACTAGCTTAGAAATCAACACTTTGGTTACTTCGTATAATAGTATGATTGACGAACTTGAAGAAAGTGCGGTAAAATTGGCAAGAAGCGAACGCGAGCAGGCGTGGCGAGAAATGGCAAAACAGGTAGCGCACGAAATAAAAAACCCCTTAACGCCTATGCGTTTAACGGTTCAAAACTTTCAACGCAAGTTCGATCCTGCCGATAAAAACATTCATTTAAAAGTTGATGAATACACTAAAACCTTAATTCAGCAAATAGACACCATGAGTTCTATTGCTTCGGCATTTTCAAATTTTGCTAAAATGCCAGCGCAACAAAATGAAACGCTTAATGTTGTTTATATTGTAAAACTCGCTCTCGATATTTTTAATGAAGACTTTATTGCTTTTACTGCCGAATCAGAAGAAATAATAGCAAAACTTGATAGAACACAATTAATTCGGGTTGTTACAAATTTGGTTAAAAATGCTATTCAGGCTATGTCTGAAACTCAAAACCCAAAAATTAATATTCATGTAGGTTCTGCTAATAACTATGTGGTTATTACGGTTGCCGATAATGGTGTTGGGGTTTCAGAAGAAAATTTGGATAAAGTATTTGAACCAAAATTTACCACTAAAACCAGCGGCATGGGGCTTGGTTTAGCAATGGTTAAAAACATTGTTGAAACCTATAAAGGCTCCATTACATTTACTTCAGAAAAGGGTAAAGGCACCTTATTTAAAGTAATGTTTCCTAAAAAATAGAAAAAGTTAAAAAATGAGACAACTATTTTTAATATTATTTTTGGTTTCTAACATCGGCCTGTTTGCTCAATCTGATAGTTTTGTTGGGAACTATGTTAGAAATCCTAAATTAACAGATGGATCTATTCACAAATGGACACTTTCGTTAAATACAGACGGAACATTTATCTATAATGTTTATCGAGTTATTGCAGGCGATAAAAAACATGAAGAAAATTTTTATGGCAAAGGAACATGGAAAGCAGAAAAGAACCTCATTTTTTTCTTTGCTGATAAAAAAAAAGATATTGATGAAACCCATACCAAAAACTTCAACAACTCAAGAGCAAGAATTAACAGTAAATCACCAAGAGATAAATCGAATAAAATTATTAAAACGTCCTTAAGATTTTTTGAATCAGAAATTCCAGAAATTACAGGATTGGAACTTTTTAAGGAATAACATTAACACATAATAACTATCATAATGGCTTACAATAATATTTTAGTAGAAGAGAATAATGGCACTACAACTATAACCATTAATCGCCCCAATAAATTAAACGCTTTAAATATGGAAACTATTAAAGAGTTGCATGAAGCGTTTAAAGATGAGGAAGACGATGATGACACCAAAGTTATTATAATTACCGGAAGTGGAGAAAAAGCTTTTGTAGCGGGTGCTGATATTAGCGAATTTGCCGATTTTGATATTGAAGAAGGTGCAGAACTTGCCGCTAAAGGGCAAACCATGTTATTCGATTTTATTGAGAATTTATCTAAACCTGTTATTGCCGCAGTAAATGGTTTTGCCCTTGGTGGCGGACTGGAATTAGCTATGGCATGTCATTTTAGAATAGCAAGCGAGAATGCTAAAATGGGGCTGCCAGAAGTATCCCTTGGCGTAATTCCCGGGTATGGTGGTACGCAACGCTTACCTCAATTAATTGGTAAAGGACGTGCTATGGAATTGATTATGACCGCGAGTATGATTGATGCAAACCAAGCTTTAAACTACGGACTGGTAAATCATGTAACCACCCAAGAAGAATTACTGCCGCTTTGCGAAAAAATAGCCGGCAAAATTTCTAATAATTCATCGGTTGCCATAAGTGGCGCTATTAAAGCGATTAATGCCAATTTTAGAGATGGGGTTAATGGTTTTAAAGTAGAAATTCAAGAATTTGGAAACTGTTTTGGGACTGACGATTTTACCGAAGGTACCACTGCTTTTTTACAAAAACGGAAAGCTGAATTTCCAGGGAAATAATTTTTCATTACTGCGAAGGCTGAAATTGGATTGCATAGTTAGTCATCCTAACAGATATGTTTTAGAATTAATTTTACGTTGGTTTTTAGTAAATAAAATAAAAAGAGTGGGCAAACACCAGTCATGGTCGGAAGATTAAAATCTTCCGACTTTTTGTTTTATAAAGCATAAAACAATTAATTAACTACTTGATTATCAGTTATTTAATTTGTTTTTATCATAATAATTTCGTATCTTTTTATCTG
>JBNMNO010000075.1:0-12392 GCA_051275695.1 Mariniflexile sp. | reverse complement strand
GTTAGAAAAGCCACTAATGCGTATGGGGCGTACGGGTATTATGGCTACGAATATAAATCAGATAAGTAATTAGTTATTCAATTGGCTATCTTTTCAGGTTAAAAAGTGTTTTGTTAAATGCGGTAAACACTCAATGGTTTGTATTAACCATTAAGCCCAGAGAAGAGCAAAGGGCTATAATATTTAACTTCGCAAGGTTATGAGGTTTTTTACCCTAAAATAGCCCAAGTGACAAAAAAAAGGGGGCTTAAAGTAGTACCGCTTAAGCACTTATTTCCCAATTACTTATTTATACAGCTAGACAAGCGGATGATTTTAATGACATCGGCTCAACTAGGGGTATATGCAGTTTATGTGTTGCATAAACACAACACTCAAACTTTCAACCGAAGGCATTGTTCTATAACAATGCTAGAAAATTAAATTCAATTTTATATAATTAAAGCAGTACTATTGTTTTGGTGTGAAACATATTCACTCTAAAATATGGAGGATGCTTTTCATTTTAGAGAATAATAATGAATAAAAAATTTAAAGTTTTACCAAGTAAATTAGATGGTTCAGTAACCGTTAGTGGTGCTAAAAATAGTGTACTGAGATTACTAGCTGCATCAATTTTATTTGATGAGGAAATTACGTTTAGAAATTACCCTGCTGAATTATTGGATGTAAAAGTTCATGAAGGGATGTTGGAATTCATGGGTAAGGAAATAAAGCATTCAGATGAAGAACTAGTAACTATATCTCAATCAGGGCCACTTAAAACAAATCTTGAATGGGATGGTCGATCAATAAGAAATACATTATTAATATTAGGTTCATTGGTTACTAAGTACGGGTATGGGCGAGTACCTTTACCTGGTGGATGTAAACTTGGCGAGCGTAAGTATGATATTCACGTAGACGTACTTCAAGGGCTGGGTGCTAAGGTCTATGATGACGGTGATTATTTAGTTGCTGAGTCTAATGGCCGCCTGGTAGGTGCCGATCTTAAATTAAGAATGAGATCTACCGGTGCCACTGAGAATGCGATACTTATGGCTACTTTAGCTAAAGGTAAAACTAATATTTATAATCCACATATTAGACCCGAAATAATTGATTTAACCAATTTTTTGAATAAGGCGGGAGCAAAAATTACCGTTCATGGTCAAGAAAGAATTGAAATTGAAGGAGTGGAAAGGTTACATCAAGCGAACCACCCTGTTATGGCAGATAATATGGAGGCTTTAACTTGGGTTGTTATGGCTGCAGTAACAAATAGTGAAATTAGAATTGAAAATTTTCCATTCCAAGATCTTGAAGTTCCATTAATCCATCTTCGAGAAAGTGGTGTTCGTTTATTTAGAAGTGGCAATAGTGCAATAGTTTCAAAAGGTGATTGCTATCCTATTGATATTAGTACAGGGCCGTATCCTGCTATAAATTCTGATATGCAACCAATATTTGCTGCTTTTGCATCTTTTAGTAAAGGTCAAAGTCATATTGTCGATCTACGATTTCCTGGCCGTTATGGTTATTCTGATGAATTAACTAAAATGGGAGTAAGCTCGGCTGTTGAAGGTGACTTATTGGTTATTAATGGCGGTAATAGTGTTAATGGGGCGGAAGTAAAAGCTCTCGATTTAAGAGCTGGGATAGCACTTTTAATAATGGGACTAGCAAGTGAAGCAGGTGAGACCATAATAACTGATTCATGGCAAATTAAACGAGGTTATAATAGGTTGTTGGAAAAATTAGCTTCTCTAGGTGCTAAAGTTACCGAAGTAGATTAATCATGCCCTTATATAAAAATGTATCTTTAAAAGAAATTTCTAATTGGAAAGTTGGTGGGAAACTAGACATTTTATATATAGTAGATGATATTATTGAACTGAAAAATGCACTTCATTTTTTTCAGAAGTCTGAGATACCTTTTATTGTTGTTGGCAATACAACTAATCTTCTTTTTTCTGATGAAGATATAAAGGGGGGGCTTATAAAGTTAGGTTCAGGTTTTGATTTTTGCAATTTTGATGGACTGTATGTAGAAGTAGGCTGTGCGTCTTATATCCCCTACTTTATCAGAAATTGTGTAAATAAAGGTTTAGAAGGTCTTGAGCACTTGATTGGCGTACCTGCAACCATTGGTGGTGGTGTCTATATGAATGCAGGTAGCCAAAGAAAATCAATAGCTTCAAATATAACTGAAATTACATCAATTAATTTCCAAGGTGAAGTTATTGTGCGAAAGGTAAGTGATTGCAATTTTTCATATCGAACAAGTATATATCAATCATTACCTGAATTAATCATCTCAGCCAAATTAAAGTTGAATTATGCTAATAAAGCGGAATTAAGAACTAATTGTTTAAAAATTCTAAGGGATAGAAGTAAAAAATTCCCAAGAAAACAACCTAGTTGTGGCTCCGTATTTATAAGTAATCCAAATATGTATGATCAATTTGGCCCCCCTGGGAAGATAATTGAAAATGTTGGTTTGAAAGGCTATAAAATAGGTGGTGCCTCTATATCCTCTCAGCACGCTAATTTCATTGTTAATGATGGGGATGCGAAAGCTGTTGATATATTAAGTCTAATGGCAACTGCAATAGAAAAAGTAGAAGCTGAAACGGGCTTTCGACTGGAATCAGAAGCTAAGTATGTTTCTGAAGACTGTTTATTAATTAATGCAGATACTGCAGCTTTAACTTTGATAAATTGAGTTATTGGGTAAAAGAAAGTAAATGAGTAGTTTCTATAAGAATATATTAGTTTTGGCTTCAGGCTCTATAATAGCAAGGCTTATTGGTATTTTGAGTATTCCAATCATTACAAGGCTTTATTCTCCTGCAGATATGGGGGTGCTTACCGCTTTTATTTCTCTTACGGGAGTTTTACTTGCTTTTACTTCTTTACGTTATAGTGTTGTAATCCCGCTGCCGAGAACTCTAGGTTACGCATTAAATTCTAGTGTGCTGTGTCTAATTATATTAAGTATAGTAAGTGCCTTATTACTAACTATTATGTTATTTTTCTCTCCCGCTATCTTTCAATTATTCAATTTAGCTGCTTTAAACGATTATTGGTATTTGTTACCAATAAGTGTTTTTGTATTTGGTTTAGCAGAAATACTTAACATCTGGGCTGTAAGGTATAAACAATTTAAACTAATTTCTGCTGCTAATGTATTTCAATCTTCTATAGGAGCTCTAAGTAAAATAATATTTGGTTTGTTGGGCTTAAATCCGGTTGGTTTAATAATAGGACAAATGCTCGTTCAAGCAGGTAGCGTAGTTACTTTATTTAAATTTTATTCCTCCAACTTTAATAAGAAAAAAATTAGCCTTAAAAGAATACTTTTTATCTCCAAATATTATATTGATATTCCAAGATTTCGCTTGCCTTCCCAAGTGTTGCTTTCTTTAAGTATGAACATGCCGATATTGTTTTTTTCTTCTTACTTTGGAATTGAGGTTGCTGGGCAAGTCGGATTAGCCTTGATGGTATTAAGTTTACCCATAAGTTTGATTAGTCAAACCATTGGTCAGGCTTTTTATGGTGAGATAGCAAATGTTGGTCGGAAAAATCCTCATCAGATACAAAAAATTTCAAAAGATATTTTCAAAAAAATATTACTTATAAGCTTGCTACCCTTTATTGTACTAAGCATTTTTGGTGTCGATTTATTTAGGCTTTTTTTTGGTCCTGAATGGGGGGTTGCAGGGGAATATTCGAGAATAATGTCTTTATACATTGTTGCTAATTTAGCTTCCTCACCCTTGGTTAATATTCTTAATATCTATGCTAGGAACTCCTTTTTCCTTTGGATTAATTTGTCTAGATTTTTACTATTAACTGGAGTTTTTTTGGCCTCGATAGTATTTGATTTTAGTGTTATAAAAACATTATTATTCTATTCTATTTCATTGAGTGCTCACTACGTACTTATAACGAGTTTGATATTTAAAGTGCTCAAAGAGGAAGTCGTGAAGTTAGATAAAGGTTTATGTATCCAATAATATTTCTTTCCTACATTATAATGTAGGAAAGAAATACTGTAGTCACCATACTTAAGTTTGAATTGTACATATAAGTTGTGATTGTTTTTAATAAAAGGTCTTATTTTTGTGTTGAAAAAATTATTACGCTGGTTTTTGTTTGGAGAGCCAATAGAAGCACTTTATTATCGTGCATTAAAATACGCCAATAAAGGCAAGGTATACAAATATATTTCAGTAATATGTTTAAGAAAAATAAACAGAAATTTTGCTTGTTATTTATCTGTTAAAGCAACTGTTGGAAATGATATCAAGTTTCCACACCCTGTTGGGATTGTAATTGGGGATGGTGTGATACTTTCTGATCGGGTGACGATATACCAAAATGTTACATTCGGTGCTGCTAGAGTCGGTGATGGCATAAAAGGTCTTTACCCTAAAGTAGGTAAGGATGTTGTGATTTTTGCTGGGGCTAAAATCATAGGGGACATCAGTATTGGTGATGGGGCTGTTATAGGTGCTAATGCTGTCGTGATAAGAGATGTACCAGCTAATGTCTCGGCTGTTGGAATACCGGCAAAAATTGTTGAGAAAAATGTTAAGTAATTAAAATAAATGGGGAGTGATATAAAGTTGTACTTTTATTTAGATGTTTTATGTATAAAGTAATTGCAGTTGATTTCTTGGTTTAATCGTCTGACTTAGCATTCTATTCTCAATTTAAATAAAAGTCAGGTTAAATTATTTCAAGGTTTCTGTTTATATAAACCAAAGGAAATGTAGCTGAAAAATATTTATTTTATATTGAAACAGCCTTGTTTAGTTTTTCTTTATCAATAATTTATTCTAAAATGTTTTACAATATTACCTTTGTAAAAGAGTAGATTTTGACAAAAATAGAAATTTAATAAGTAGGGCAAAATGAATAAAAGTTTACCTAAAGTATCAATTGTTTGTGCATGGTATAATCGGGCTCAATATATAGTTGAATCAGTAGATATTTTACTAAATCAAGATTATCAAAACTTTGAAGTAGTAATTGTAAATGACGGCAGTAGCTGGTGTGCCAGCCAAAATAATAAATTAGATGGAATAAATGAGAAATAGATTATTAGTATATTTTACATTTTCGCATGGGAATGGAGGACATTGTCATAGTATAACTAGCTATTATGATGAGTTTAAAAGAATATCCGATTCAGTGTTTTTGTTGAATTTAGGGTGCAGTGAAAGCCAACTTAATAAAGACAGAGACGGCTTTTATGCCTCCACAACAATGTTTAATTTTTTTTTAGTTATATTTTCAATTATTAAAATTGTAAAAGACAAAGATATTAATGAAATCCTTTGTATTGATAAAAACTCCTACGCATATCTTCGTTTAGTATCATTATTCTTGGGGATTAAAATAGTCTTAGTGAAACCAGGAGGGCCTAATCCGAAATATTTTTTTCCAAAAGCTAATGCATTGGTTAACTTCAGTAATGAGAGTGATCTTTTTTTTAAAAGTATTCCAAAATTCAAGAGCACAAAATTATTTGTCATATCAAATCGAGTTCATAAAATAACACATCATAGTTTTAGTCAAACATTAGAAGATATAAAGAAGCATCATGATATCGTTTTAATGCGAGTATCAAGAATTGGTAGCGATTATATAAATAGCTTAATTCTAACTATAAAAGAATTTAAAGTATTTAACGATAACAATCCAAGTTCATGTTTAGTAATCATTGGTACTATCGAAGAACAGGGCTGTTTAGAAGAACTTATTTATTTATCTTCTACTAATAACATTATTTTTTTAAACGACAATATACATACAAAAAACAGTAAACGTTATTTGCATTATTGTAATATATATATAGGTTGTGGAAGAAGTGCTATGGAGGCTATTGCTGAAAATAAAGTTGTGTGTATACCATCTTCAATTTCAAATAAAGTTATTTTATTCAATCAAAATAGCGCTAAAAGTATCGGTGATACTAACTTCTCTCCTAGAGTCAATTATGATGGTTTAACATTATCGCAACTAAATTTCAGTATTTGTCAAGATAGTGTGTTTACTATCCATTATTTTAATAAAAATTTAGATATCGCTAAAATTGGTGATGAATATCAGAAAGTTTTTGATTTAGCCCAAAGCGAGAAAATTGGTAACATATTAGACATTATTAAGGGACTGACCATGCACTTTATTGAGTTAGCGCGATTCTTAATTAGCAAGTTCAGTAAGTAAAAATGAAATATTTCCCTTTATTTTTCTTTGTATTTTTTTCCTCCCCAAAGTTGTTTTTAGATATTGGCTCTATTAATTTGAGGGCTGAAGATATATTAGTTTATGTGTTTTTTATTTGTAATTTCGCAACTTGCGTTAAAAGTATTGTTAAAGTATTAAAACATACCCAATATATATTTTTTATAACATTATTATTTTACATGATATTGTCTTTGTTTACTGTAAGCATCTTTTTTCCAGAAAGTATTGATAATTATTATCTATTTAAAACATTAGGATCGCTTCCTTACCTTTTCGTTATTCCTGTTTGGCTAAACGTTCCAGAATATCGGAAAAACTTATATTTTGGAGCTATAGCGGCAGCATTCATTTTTTTTACTCAAGTCGTAATTAATTTATCACATATCAATTTATCCGATATGAGGGATTCATCTTCGATTAAATCAGCTGGAGCTTTTGGTAGCTTGAATCCAAATGCACTGGGCACATATTCCGTTATTATTTTTATGTATATTGCTATTTTAAAAACAACTCTGGATTTAAATAATAAAATTCTTAAAAAAATTAGTAATGTTGCATTATTTTTGGTCTTTATAATTCCATTTATGATTTTTACTAGATCTAATGTAGGAATTTTAGTCGCCTATGGAATCCTCGTTTATATTTTTATTCTATCGTCTCGCGATCGAATTTATGTTGCTTGTACGATTGGTGTTCTGTTGACTGTATTCTTCAGTTTATATTTTGATAACGTATCTCGGTTTATATATTCAGCTATTGATATTGACTTTACAACGGGTGCTGGGACCTCATCTAGATATAAACTGTGGGCGTTGGCTACTGAGATAGCTCAAATAAACCCCATATTTGGGCAAGGAATGACAACCGAAAAAACAGTTTTCCGTATTTATAATCAAGGAGGAATGACTCATAATATTTTTTTACGGTATTTAGTAGAGTTAGGCTTGCTGGGATTGATGTTGTTCGTGTTTAACTATATATATTTAGCTAAAGCCCTCCTTAGAAAAATTAAATTTCTAAACTTAAAGACATATAAACTTCAATTATTCATGTTAATGTGTTTTTTTATTGGTGATTTTTTTGGACAGGTTCAATATTTTGAAAAATTACATTATATGATACTGTTCGTTACAACACTTAATCTAAATAAAACGGAATTGAAAAATTGAAAAATAACCGTTCGATAAAAGATATTGGTTTAGTTAATCGCTCTTATTATTATCAAGAGAATGAAAAAGACGTATACCATAAAAATATAAATAAATGCTTAGACCCAGATGATACTAATATTATTGAAGTTTCTTCGGTATTATCCATAATGATGAAAAACTACATAGTTGGTAATAACACTTTAATCAAAGGTGTTGCAAAAACGGATTGGATGTCATCTATTGAAAATGGAAATTGTTTACGTGGTGAACTTGCAAATCATGGTGAGAACAAATTCAGCATAGACAAATTAATACCAAAATTAACTAAAGCTTTGGAAAAAGAGCTATTATTATTTACCGATCAAAAAGACACAATTGGTATTTTGTTATCAGGGGGGATGGATAGCCGTGTAATTGCAGGAGTTCTCAGGAAGTTGCAATTAGACAAATCTTTTAACGGAAAAGTTGTTGCAATAACATGGGGGGGCAATTCTTCAAGGGATGTTATTTATGCAAGGCAGATTTCAAAACAATTCTCATGGGATTTTTATCATATACCTTTGAACGCTGAGATGCTGAAAGATAATTTGCTAAAAACGGCTGATGTTGGAGCTGAATTTTCACCTATTCACTTACATGGTATGCTCGAGGTATCTAAATTAAAGGGAGTTGATGGGATTTTAGCTGCTAGTTACGGAGATAGTATAGGTCGCGGAGAATATTCAGGAAAAAAGCCTAACGAGTTAACTAGTTTATTAGGTTCTCACTTTAATAAATATGGTTTTTTAAAAAAATCAGTTTCTAAAACCTTCAAAAAAGAATTAGAAGGTAGTATAAATTATTACCATCAAAAATTTCCACGAAATCAACGGTGGCAATATAATGAAATAGATCAGCAAGCCCATTATATGAGACGCCAGCTGGGGGCCTGTATGGATTTAATTGATGACAAAATTAAATTGTACCAAATGTTTACTCACCCAGATGTATATTCTTTAATGTGGTCTTTAAATGTTAACCATAGATCTGATTTGATATATTACGAATTACTGAAAGTATTACCTGGTAATTTATTGGACATACCTTGGGCTAGAGATGGTAAATTATTTTACATAGGCGGGACAGTAAAAGATGAATATGAACCTGAACATAATAAATATGGTAAGTGGCTTAGAGAAGACTGCCGTGATTTAGTCCAAAATATGTTTGAGTCAGAAACACTCATCAACCTAGGCCTTTTTAATGAGAGAACATTGAAACTATGGAGTAAGTCTTGGGATAAAATTGGCACGGAAACGTATGACAGAATTGATGAAAGAGTTGCTTGGTTAGTTTCCTTCGAAATTTTTGCCAAGAAATATAATCTTAAGTCAGATACGGAATTTAAAGAATCTAAAGCTGATAGACTCGTTATGATTAACGAGTACACTCATGGTTTATTATATAAAGGGTTGAGAAAATTTTCCAAATGAAAGTGTTAATTATATGTTCGAGTTTCGAGCGATCGGGGCCAATTAATCAATTATTAAATACTGTGAAATATTTGACTTCAAAAGAGATGATTGATTTCCATATCGTTACTCTTAAAACTGAAACAAAAAATTCCATGTCACAAGATTTTAAGTCGTTAGGGATAAAGATATTTTCTCTACAGTTTTCGTCTTTTGTTGAAAAAATTAAATCTCTTAAGGAACTAAATCAAAAAGAAAGTTATGAATGGGTTCAATCCTGTGGAATTATTCCTGATTTAATTTCTTCCATTACTTTTAGAAAAAAAACTATTACAACTCTACGGAACTACCCTTTAGAAGATTATCCTTTACAATATGGATACGTGAAGGGCCATTTAATGGCTCGAGTACATTATTTCATTCTTAAATTTATAAAAACACGAGTTTGTGTATCTGAAGCATCAGCAAGTAAAAATAGAATAAAGTCTGGATTAGCATTCTCACTAATTTTAAATGGTGTTGATACTGATAACTTTCAGCCTGAATTTGATTTAAAAGAAAAAATATTATCAAGCATAAACCTCAGCTCTGACCGAGTAACATTTATTTTTACAGGGCCGTTAATTGAAAGGAAGAATGTAGCTGAAATAATTAGATATATTAATAATTCCAAATTTCAATTATTAATATTAGGTGATGGTCCTTTAAAAAAAGAACTGAAAAGTTTAGTTCTAACCCCAAATATCAAATTTATAGGAAATGTAAATAATGTTTCTGATTACCTGTCGATAGCTGACTATTTTATTATGGGATCTGTTTCTGAAGGTTTTCCTAATTCAGTCTTAGAAGCATTATCTTGCGGTTTACCTTGTGTTTTAAGTGGAATTGAACCACATAAGGAAGTAAAAAGCATAATTAGAGATGATATCTATATCTATAATAACCCTTTGGAACTGGAATCCTTATTGAGAGAACATGATTTTAATATATTAACTAAAAATAAAAGAATAAATATTCGCAAGAAAACAATAAAAAATCTATCTTGTAAAGAAACTGCACAGAAATATTTTGAGCTTTATACTACAAATTCATAAACTCGAATATTTACTTTCTAAGAGAACAATTACCAATGAAATCCCTCAAACTATGTGCTGTTTTAAGTATTTATAAAAATGATGAAGTCTCATTCATTAAAGAGTGCATAGACAGTCTTCAAAATCAAACTATAGGATCTGTTTTTACTTATATCTGTTTAGATGGACCCGTAAGTATCGATGTAATAGATTTATTGGCGCAATACTCTAATGTCTCAATTTTCAAAAACCAAGGTAATAAGGGGCTTGCTTTTAGTTTAAATAGACTAATAAAGGAGGCACTTGATGATGGTTATGAATATATTTTTAGAATGGATGCCGATGACATATGTGAACTTAATCGGTTTGAAATTCAAATGGAATTTATGATTAAAAACCCTCATGTCGATGCTAGTGGGGGTGGGGTAGTGGAATTTGACCCTCTCAATAAGGCTGGAAATATAACTGTTAGTTACCCTTTGAGTACTGCTAAAATTAAAAATATGTTTCCTAAACGATGCCCTTTAGCACACGTCACTGTAGTTTTTAATCATATGTTTTTTTCCAAATATGGATTCTACTCTTTAAGTACTAATAGGAATGAAGATTTTGAATTGTGGTTGAGGAGTTTAAGTATGGGGGCGAACTTGATGAATGTCTCTGATACATTAGTTAGAGTTCGAACTTCTAAAGAGTTTATGAATAGGCGAACAGGGATGAATAAAGTTTTAAATGATGCAAAGTATCGGTCTATATCTATCAGGACGTTTGGATTAAGTTTTAGTTCATATTTTTGGGTTTTATGCTTTATTATATATTCATACTCGCCGCTTTTTATTAAGCGCTTTGTATCCAAAAAATTTAGAACATAGGTGAATGAATTGTACTCTTTATTTGGGAAAAGACTTTTTGATGTTTTATTTTCAATAGTTGGATTAGTTGTCTTTTGGTGGGTAATATTATTAGCATTTATTTTAGTGAAATTAGAAACAAGGGGTAAAGGGTTTTATCTTCAAAAAAGAATAGGGAAAAAGGGTGATACCTTTACGGTAATTAAATTGAGAACTATGGACTCGGAATCTAAAAATTCAAATACTATTACAAGTTCTAATGATTCAAGGATTACAAAAGTTGGCGCTTTTTTGAGGCGTTCAAAAATTGATGAGCTCCCTCAACTTTTTAATGTTCTTATAGGAAATATGAGTTTTGTAGGACCTAGACCCGATGTACCTGGTTATGCAGATACACTGAGTGATGATGATAGAATCATCCTGTCAGTTAAACCAGGTATTACAGGTCCAGCTACTATTCATTTTAAAAATGAAGAAAATATTTTGTCTAAACAAGAAGATCCTAAAAGGTATAATGATGAAGTTATCTTTCCTTTAAAAGTCAAAATAAACAAAAAATACGTGAAAACTTATTCGTTGAGGAAGGACGTAATGTACATAATTAAGACAATATTAGGATAGTCATGTTAAATACTAATTTTTCACCCTGGCCTTCTTTTACTCAAGAAGAAGCCGATAAAGTATCCGAAGTTTTATTATCAAATAAAGTTAATTATTGGACAGGGCAAGAAGGACGCGAGTTCGAACGTGAATTTGCTGCATATACTGATTGCAAATATGCCATAGCATTAAGTAACGGTACTCTTGCTTTAGATTTAGCTTTGGTTGCATTAGGTATTGGCGCGCGAAATGGCGGCTCACATACTGATGAAGTTATTGTTACATCACGTACATACTTAGCTTCTGTTTCAGCGATTGTTACTGCTGGTGCTCGACCTGTCTTTGCTGATGTTGATGCTAATTCACAAAACATTACTGTTGATACTGTTACTGACGTTTTAACTGCAAATACTAAAGCGATTATCTCTGTTCATTTAGCTGGTCTTCCATGTGAAATGGATGAATTGATGGCTCTTGCTGTTGCCAATGATTTAGTTGTTATTGAAGATTGTGCACAAGCACATGGAGCTAAATACAAAGGACGTTCAGTTGGCTCTATTGGTCATGTTGGTTGTTGGTCTTTCTGCCAAGATAAGATCATGACTACTGGCGGTGAAGGCGGCATGGTTACCTGTAATGATGAATCATTATGGAAAAAAATGTGGGCTTATAAAGATCATGGTAAATCTTGGGATGCTATTTATAATAAAGAACACCCTCCAGGCTTTAGATGGTTACATGAATCGTTCGGTACTAACTGGCGTCTAACTGAAATGCAATCAGCTATTGGGCGTATCCAATTAGGTAGAATGCCGCAGTGGTTTAAGTTACGTAGCAAGTACGCTGATATGATAGCGTCTACCTGTTCTGAATTTGAATGTATTCGTGTACCGAGTGTTCCTGAATACGTAGAACACGCAAACTACAAGTATTATGTATTTGTTCGACCAGAGTTATTAGCCGTTGGTTGGAATAGAGATCGCATCGTTGCTGAAATAAATGCTTTAGGTGTTCCTTGTATGCAAG
>JBNMNO010000074.1:0-12596 GCA_051275695.1 Mariniflexile sp. | reverse complement strand
ATTCCAAAAAGAGACAAAACATTTATAGTAACACCAAAAAAACCTGCAAAAATGAACATGCCTAAAAACGAAATTGGCAGTCCAAACGCCACCCAAAAAGCAACACGCGTATTTAAAAACAGTGATAGGAAAAACAATACGAGTAGCATCCCTATTACAGCATTTTCAGTCAATAATTTGGTTCGCTGATTTAATGTTATTGATAAATCTCTAACAACATCTAAATGAACATTATTATATTTTTGATTATAGTCTTCTATATACTGTTTTACTTTATCTGCAGACGACACAAGGTCTTCGTTATTGGTACTTGTAACCGAAATATTAACAGAAAGCTGTTGGTTAAAATAGTTTGCATTTGGTGTTTCAGCAAAACGATCTCGAATAATGGCAACATCTTTTAACCGCACTGTTTTTCCATCACTTGAGGCTTTAATTACAATATTTGAAAGCTCATCACCATAATAATTTCGGTTATTGGCTCGTATTAAATATTCCTCAGCATCTGTTTTAATATTCCCACCCGTCACCAAAATATTGGATTGACTTACTGCTTGAGCTACTTCTGTAAACGTTAAGTTGTAGGCTAATAAATTAATTTCGTTAACAGCAATTTCAATTTCTTCCTGGGGATAACCAGAGGTTTCAACCTGCGATATCCCATCAATGGTGCGCAAATCATTTTCAATTTGTCTCGCAATTTGTTTTAATGTAGCCAGTGGAATATCCTTTCCACTTACAGCAAATGAAATTGTTTCTCTTACTTCTTCACGTTTTGCAACAATTAAGGGCTCCATACCTGTTGGGAAAGAGGGGACTCTATCCACGGCATTCTTGACTTCAAGAAGCATAAAATCAATGTTTTCTCCTTTTTGAATTTCAACAGTAATAGTTCCGCTGTTTTCTCTCGACACCGAAGTAACCCGATCTACCCCTTTTAATCCTTTAAGATTATCTTCTATTTGAAGCACAATACCTTCTTCAATTTCTTGAGGAGAGGCTCCAGGATATGTAATACTAATATTTAATATTTTAGAATCTGTTAACGGGAAAAAAGAGGATTTTAATGACAGCACACCTATAATACCAAAAGCAAAAAAAGCTAGGATAAAAATGTTAACAGCAACATGATATCTAATAAAGTAAGCGATTAATTTTCTCATTAGTTACAGGTTAGTATTGGTTTCAAAAGGTTTTACCAACATACCCGCATAAGCTCCCGGAACCGGTTTTTTAAGCAGTATCGTTCCATTTGGCAAGCCTTTTAAAACCACTTTGGTTTCTGAAAAATAAACAGGGGTTACCGCCATTGTTTCTAATAATCCATCTTTAACTACAAAAACCTGTTGGTCTTCAAGCAATAGATTTCTATCCACTTCAATAGCATTTTGTACGGTTTCACCATTTATATTTGCCTCTAAATAAACCCCTTCTTTTAAATTAGAATCTTTAACATCAATATAGGCGGTAATAGTTTGTGTAGACGCATCAATACTGCCATTTACCCTCGCAATTTCACCTTGGTAAGTTTCTGTTTTATTTAAATTATTTAACTGAACTTGCTCGCCAACTTTTAGCAAATTGGCATAGGTTTTACTTATAGCCACTTCCATTTCATAGGCTGAAGGATCAATAAATTCGCCTAATTTTTGTCCGTTTCTAATTAAGGTTCCTTCTGTTACCAAGGCCTCTATTAATATGCCAGAAAATGGTGCTGTTATAACATATTTCGACAAGCGTTGTTCTAAGTTTCTTAAATTGTAATAGTTAGAAACAATGCCACGTCCTGTAATAAAATAATTTTCTTTTTCAGAAGTCATTTCAGGCAGTTTAACTGCCGTTTTATTTAAATCAAATGCATTCAAATAATTTTGCCATTTTTGATAAACTTCAGGAAAATCTAACCTTAAATCTGGCATTATAGCCGCTATGGAATTATACAAATTACTTTTGGAAGACTGCACACTGGCATAATACTCAGACGCATCTATTCGAATTAATGACTCACCTAAACCATACTTCTGCCCTGGTTTAAACAAAACATTTCCTGTTTTGAAAATACCCTGAACTTCAGAATAAATTTCAAAACGACGTGTTGCTACCAAACTGCCGTTTGCCGGAATTTTTATTTGAACTATACCGTTTTCTACAGTATCTGTAAATACGGTTTTAATAACTTTTTCAAGAATAGGTTTTGGCTTATTTTTATTAGCTATTAACGATTTTGCTAATAAAATGGAGGCTATAATTAATAAGACTCCAATAACAGAAAGTATAATTTTTCGCATTTGCTTAGAATTGAGGTACAGAGGGCAAACTTACCTAATAAGAATCCCTGATAAGTTAAAAAAACCTTAAATATTATTAATTATAGACTTCGATCTCCAATTGAATTGCTTCCCATTTATCCATAAAACCTTGCAAATCGGTTTTCATTTTTTGATATTTATCAAAGAAATTTGGTTTTGATGTAACCCCTTCGTAATTAATTTCAAGCTCTACATCAATCTTTTTTATATCGCGCTCTAACTGATTAATTTGTGCTTCCATATTACTTAATCTGTTATTTAAAGATTTTAGCTTTTTCTGCTCGTCGTAAGATTGTTGTTTCTTTTCTTTTGGGATTTCTTTAACTACGGTACGCTTCTCAACTTCCCTTAAATTATCAACATTACGTTGTTCTAAATAGTAATCAATATCGCCTAAATACTCTTTTAGCTTATGGTCTTTAAACTCATATACTTTGTTGGTTAAACCTTGCAGAAAATCACGATCATGCGAAACTAAAATCAACGTGCCTGCAAACTTTTTTAAAGCTTGTTTTAATACATTTTTAGATTTAATATCTAAGTGATTTGTAGGCTCATCCATTATTAAAACATTAAATGGTTGAAGCATTAATTTTGCCAAAGCTAAGCGGTTACGTTCACCTCCAGAAAGGACACGCACATATTTATCTACTTCGTCGCCTCTAAATAAAAACGACCCTAAAATATCCCGCACTTTACTTCTATTCGTTTCGTTTGCAGCATAAATCATGGTATCTAACACCGTTTTGCTACCATCTAAATACTCTGCTTGATTTTGAGCAAAATAACCGATTTGCACATTATGCCCTAGCTTTAAATGGCCTTCAAACTTGATATCGCCAACCATAATTTTAGCTAAGGTAGATTTACCTTGTCCGTTTTGCCCAACAAAAGCCGTTTTACTATCGCGTTCAACCAATAAACTTACATTCTTTAAAACGTGATTATGCCCATAGTTTTTTGATATTTTTTCCATTTCAGCAACCACCTTGCCTGGTGTTATAGACACTGGAAAATTTAACGTCATCACACTATTATCATCTTCATCAACCTCAATTCTATCAATTTTGTCAAGCTTTTTAATTAACGATTGTGCCATAGTAGCTTTGGATGCTTTGGCACGAAACTTCTCAATAAGTTTTTCTGTTTGCTCGATTTGTTTTTGTTGGTTTTTTTGAGAGGCTAATTGTTGTGTTCTAAGTTCTTCGCGCAACACCAAATATTTCGAATACGGTTTTGGGTAATCGTAAATTCTACCTAACGAAATTTCAATGGTTCTATTGGTTACATTATCTAAAAACATTTTATCATGTGAAACAATAGCAACGGCTCCAGTACAATTCTTTAAAAAGCCTTCCAACCAGATAATCGATTCAATATCTAAATGGTTTGTAGGCTCATCTAGTAACAGGATATCATTATTCTGAAGTAACAATTTTGCTAATTCAATACGCATGCGCCACCCACCAGAAAAAGTATCGGTTAACTTTTTAAAATCAGCACGTTTAAAGCCCAATCCCTGAAGAATCTTCTCTGTATCTCCTTGATAATTATACCCTCCTAAAATTTCGTATTGGTGTTGCAGCTCATTAATATCAACCATAAGTTGATGGTAGCCATCACTTTCATAATCCGTACGTTCTGCCATTTGGGTATTAATAGCATCCATTTTAGATTCCAATTGCTTAATTTCGGTAAAAGCTTCATAGGCCTCTTCAAGCACCGTTCTTCCCAAAACAAAATCAATATCTTGTTTTAAAAATCCAATTTTAAGTTCTTTATCGGCAGCAATTTGCCCGGTATCAGGTTCCATTTCTTTCGATAAAATTTTAAGCATAGTCGATTTGCCTGCCCCATTTTTTCCAATAAGGCCTACTCGATCACCATTACCCAGTTTAAACGTAATATCTTCAAATAGGTATTCACCTTGAAATGAAATCGATAAATTATGAATGTTCATCATAGAAATGTAACTTTTGACACAGCGCTTTAATTTTTAAACTCTAACTTGGTCCTGTATTTCAGAATGCAAAAGTACATTAAATTATATGTTAAAAAAAGGAACTAAATTATATAGTATTTTAACTAGTACCTGCCCTAAATGTCATGAAGAATCTATGTTTAAAAACAAGAATCCTTATGTGCTTTCCGAAGCTTTGAGCATGCACGAAAAATGCCATAATTGCGGTACTACATACAAGATAGAACCCTCCTTTTTCTATGGCTCCATGTATGTTAGTTACCCCGTGGGCATTGCTTTTGCCGCCGCAGCATTTGTAATTTCCTTTTTTATATTTCAAGCAAATATTAATGTCATCTTTATTTCCATAGTAGTCACCTTAATTGTTTCTATGCCGATCATTTTAAGGATATCACGAAATATTTGGATTAACTTTTTTATACATTACGACAAATCATTGGCTAAAAAGAAATAAATACTTTTTGGGCGTTACCACAAGGGTCGGGCTTTACGTTACAATCTTTTTGCTCGTGCCTCACAAAAAGGATTTCCACTGCAATCCCTAACGCCATAAGAAATTCAAAAAATATTTATAGCTTAAAACGACTAATATCAATCTCATACTCTAAGGGAATACCTTTTTCAATAAAATTATAAAGTTGTTGTGCCACATAAGGCCCTATCATTACGCCGCGCGTACCTAAACCATTAAGCGCATACATGTTTTTATAAGTTTTGTGCCGGCCAACTAACGGACGTCTATCCTTCACTGTAGGACGTATTCCTGCAACTTGACTAACAACTTCAAATTCGCATTTTATAAGCTTTTTAAGCTTGTTTAAAAGGGCTTCTTTAGCAATAGCTGTTACGGCATTACTTAAATCTTTCCATTCATAAGTAGCGCCAACACTATATAAATCGTTACCTAACGGAATTAAAAACACACCAGCTTTTAAAACATAGTCTATTTTTAAGTCTGGGGCATGTATGGTTAGTAATTCACCCTTTGCAGGTACTAAAGGTAAATCTTTAAAAAACGGGTTCTTTTTGAGACCAAAACCTTCAGCAAAAATAATATATTTAGCATGTATTGTATTGTATTGAATACTATTGTCAAGAAATTTCAATCCATCATATTCAAACAGACTTTCAAAAAATAAATCATTTTTAATCAAATATTCTTTATAAACTTCAATCAAAGTTTTAACATCTACCCTCCCTGTTTCAAAAACTTCACCAAAACCGAAAGGCGCATCAATAGATGCATTTTCATTTTTAATGATTTTCGGAGAAAGATATTCTGAAAGTATGGGTTTATCAGAAGCTGTAAACCAATCATTCTGCTCCTCAAGAGATGCAAATTTTCGATACACAGGAATCTTATAATCTAGCTTTACATGTAATTCCGCTTCTAAACCAGCATACATGGCCAATGCTAAATCAAGCTGTTCTTTACATTTCCAAACGGGTGTAAACCGCTTTAAAACCACAGGATTATACAATCCGCCTGCAACAGTTGACGATTGTTGGGATGCATTATCAAAAACAATAAACGATTTGTTATGAGCCTTTAATTGTTCACAAAAGCTAATACCGGCTAACCCAATTCCTATAATTACATAATCTACTTGCATATCGCTGCGAAGATACTGAGATTACCTAAATTTATTCTGGTTTTTTTAACCCTTCCCTCCTAGAGACCTATTCTCTTAAAAGGAAAGAAATAATTAAGACCTAAATAAAAAATGCCAACTTAAAAGCGGGCATTTTTTACATTAAAATATCATTTTGAGTTTAATATGTCCACATATCTAATTCAAAATCTCTGATTTTTTCTTTAATCCTTTCAGATTCCAGTAATTGCATTAAAGCGTTTTCCGACATATACTCGTTAACAGCTCTGTCGCCTTGAACATTTTCTTCTTTATAAATATAACCTTGAAAACGTCTGGCATTGAGCACATGATCGAATGAAAATGGCATCGAGCTATTCTTGTTATTAAACGATTTCGCCTCGTGCAAAACTGTTCTAGCATCTGGGAAAAATACCCAAAACAATTCTACTAAATCTGGTGTATCAGAATCAATAAAATTAACATCTGGAGCTACGGGAGCAATTCCTAATAACCTGTATTTCATTTCAGCTTGACGCTTATCGAAATACCAAAGTCCTTTAATATGATATTCTGTAATATCTGCAGCTGTAATATCTCTTCTATTAATATATTCAGCAGATAATGTTTCACCTGCATTTAATTGCTCAATACCTAACTCGGTAGTGTCAACTTTAACTAATGCAGCTTGAATATCTTTTAAAGTACGTTTTGTTTTAAAATAAGAATCATCATATATGTTTTTTATATTACCATTTTTAATGTTCTTCATAAGCACATCATACAAACATCTTCTCTCGCTACCAATATTATTAGTATCTATTGGATAGTATAACGGAAAGTTAGCGCGTTCGTCTAAAATGATTTTTTCCCAAGTCATTTTAGAAAACAGGATGTCTCTATCATCTACATAACCATACTCTAATGGCTTATCATTGTCGATAGCTTTTTGTGCATCTGTTCTAACCCCTATTTCTTGAGGACTTTTAGCGTTAAGTATATTGGCTTGTGCAAATACACTTGATACTGCAAAAACAGCTGTAACGGTTATTAAAAAACTTTTTAATTTCATCATCTTATTATATTAATTACTACGAACTTAACTTAACGTCAAACATCATGTTTTAATTTGTTAGCTCAATAATGATAGGAGACACTTTTTTAAGTATCACACTTACACCACCAGCTTTTGCTTCAATATCAAATATTTGAACATCTGTACCACGTTTTGCTTTAAGTAAGGCAGATTTTGCTCTACTATCTAGCTTATTTCCATTTACATCAATGGTTGGTTGACCAGGTACTTTAAATTTAAATCCTGTTACATTTAATGGTAATTCAAAATCGAAATCATCAAATTTAGCTCCGATTGTTGAAATTTCAAGAGCACTACGTTGCATTTGAATTGCACCATCTTCACCTCGAACAGTTCCTGTTGGTTTTGGCAAATCTTTAATTCTGAATGTTGCTCTATCACTAACATTTAAACCATCAATTTTACCAGTAACATTAATAGTAACTTCTCTACCTTGAATTCTTGTTGCATCCATGATATACTTGCTACCTCCTGCTCTAGTTAATCCTTCAGCTGAAGCATTTACATTATTGTCGGCAATACCAGCAAACGAAATAGTCATTGGGTTTTTAACACCACGATATACTACATTCATTTTGTCTGCAGATATAGTTGCTGCATTTGGTTTTGCAACAGTAGCAAATGATGATTTTACAGGAACAGCTAATTCTTTGCCATCTTGAGCAAAATATAAATTACCTTCAATTTTGTGTTCTCCTACACCACCTGAACCAATTTTCAACTTTACTTTTCCTCCTTCTAATGAGAAATCTCTATTTGGAACAAGTTTTCTTCCATCTAAAGTTAATTCAACTCTACTAGGTCTTGTAGACGAATCCGTACGGCCTAATACAATTTCTCCATCAAATTGCTCACCATTAAAGTACGCAGATTTTGATGTTTCCATTAAAGTTGTATAGTTTGTCATAGACACCTCGCTAGAAAGTGTTCCTTGTAACATAGTTGACAATACTTCAGATTGAGTGGTTTTAATATCAGCTTGTAAAGAGGTTAATTTAGTTAAAGATGCCACTAAAGGAAATCCTTTATAGTGGTAATTTAACCAGCTATCTTTAATTCTATCTCTGTTGGTAACATCATCTGTACTAAATTTTTCTTGTACGTCTTTAACAACTGTTTCCATGCCTTTTTCATTAGCTAAAATCTCAGATACACCATTTTTAAAGCCTTCAATTTGCGCTAAAAACTCTTCTCCTCCTGATTTAAGTTTAGCTCCTTTAAAGAAATGTTCGTCAAGGTAATCGCCTTTATCCATTATTTCGTAATCTGTAGGATCATCTAATTTAGCAACCATATTACCTTTTAAATCTTCTAAATACTGATCAAATTTTGCCGCTAAGGCATCTATTTTATCTGCTTTAGATTTTAACGATACATATTTTTCTGGTTGATCTGCAGCTTTTTGATCTAAATTCGCCATAAAGCTCGTATTACGATCTGATGTGGCTTCGTTAGACTCTGTAAGCCTTTCGTTCATTAATCCGAATGCTGAAAGCACTTCCTTAGACATATTTAATGCTAGCATAGCTATAAATATTAAATACATCAGATTAATCATTTTCTGTCTGGGTGATAAATTTCCTCCTGCCATGTTAATTAGGTTTTTTGGTTAATTAAATTTGGGTATTAACCCCTAATTAGTTTTTATTCATAGCAGATAACATTCCACCGTACACGCCATTTAATGAAGATAAATTTGATGCCAAAGATTTCATTTGCTCCTTTAATTGAGACGCATTTTCAATTGACTCTTCATTAATAGTCGCTTGTTTATTAATGCTTTCTAATTGCACTTTGTACAAACTGTTTAAAGATTCCATTTGAGCTGCTGCCAATGATAATTCTTCACCATATTTTTTAGAAGCTTCAATAGAATTTGCAGACGATGACATGTTTTTTGCTGCACCTTCAAAGTTTTTAATACTATCTCCCAAACTTGCCATTAATTCGCCATCAATTTTAGCATCTTTTAATAACTCGTCTAATTTTTTAGATAATATTCCTTCTGGGTTCTCTTTTGTTTTTTTAGTAGATGTGTCTGATCCAGCTAATTCTGGATATACTAACGACCAATCTAATTCGCTGTCGACTGGTTCGAATGCTGATAGAGCAAAAATAATTGCTTCTGTTACCAGACCTAATGTTAACATAGCGTTCCCTGTAATAGGTCCAAACTCCATGTGAGTAATTTTAAATAGAGCTCCAATAATTACGATTGCTGCTCCTAATCCATAAGCCATGTTCATGAATTTTTTAAATGCTTTTGACTGTGCCATAATTTTCGATTTTTAATTTAAGTAAATACTTAAGTAGGTTAATTAATAGGTTATTTTAGATTTGATTTAATAAAAAATTTTATTTGTTATTAGCGCCTTTCGTTACTTGTGTCCCCATGTAATCTTGAACGGTTCTAAAACCAATATAACTTCTTGCAGAATCTGCATATTCGTAATCTCTTGAGCTTACTTGTAAAAAGTAAGCGACATCTTTCCAAGATCCTCCTCTTACAATTTTACGTTCATTATCATTATCATTAACACTAGGATTAATAGTGGATGTAAATTCATATGATGACGGATCATAAGATGCATTTACCCATTCTGAAACGTTTCCTGCCATATTGTATAGGTTATAATCGTTAGGCTCGTAAGACTTCGCTTCTACCGTATACAACGCCATGTCTGCCGCATAATCACCTCTTGCCGGTTTAAAATTTGCCATAAAGCACCCTCTATCACTTTTAGTGTAAGGCCCACCCCAAGGGTATGTAGCAGCCATAAGCCCTCCACGAGCGGCATACTCCCACTCAGCTTCAGATGGTAATCTAAATGTATTTACCATTGCCGAACCTTTTCTCGATTTTTGATACGAGTTTTTCTTAATAGTTCTCCATTCGCAAAATGCTTTAGCTTGTTGCCAAGTAATACCTACTACAGGGTATTCACTATAAGCATCATGCCAAAAGTAATCGTTATGCATCGGTTCATTATATGAATATGCGAAATCTCGAATCCATACTGCTGTATCAGGATACACTTCTACTTCTTCTTTTACAATAACATCTTTACGTTGAACCCCTCTATTTCTAGCGGCTTCCTGAATATCCATATAACTGTATTGGAATTTAAATTTTTTCACATCCCATGTCCGTTGCCCATTATATGAATCTTCTAAAGGTAGGTACATAGTATCCATAACCTCTGCGTAATATTCATCTGGATATTCAGCGGTATCAAAAACTAAATCAATATCACGATTAATTTTTCTGCCTTCATATCCTGTTGGGCCTAAACCTGTATAGTTTTCGAACATGTATTTCTCATAAACAGACATATTAGCCGTATCTGCATCTTTAAATGCAAACTCACCAATACCTCCATCTTCTGGAACTTTACCAACCTCATCTGCTAAAACTGCAAGTTTCAGTCTAACGATGGAGTCTCTTACCCAATTAACAAATTCGCGGTATTCGCTGTTTGTTATTTCTGTTGCATCCATATAAAAGGCTCTTACTGTAACCGTTTTAGCAGGAGCATCTTGAATAGCAGCTAGATCATCATCTGCCTTACCCATTATAAAAGCCCCTCCAGGAACAAGTTCCATTCCATACGGTTTTTCAGGGTGCCATTTCTTTCCTTTAACACCCACTAGTTCTCCCTTATCGTTGGAGCCACAACTAGCTAGCAATGTTAATGCTGTAATTAAAATTATATACTTCTTCATATCCATAGAAAACCTGAGGTTAATTATTTAAGCTTCTTATTTGAGAGCGTAAACATATTTATATATTTCTTAAAAAACAACTATTTAACTAAAAATTTTACGTTTCATCGTAAAAAAAATACATTTTACCGATGAAATAACCGTTTTGACTATAAAAACCTACTAAACACAATTTTTTTGAAATGCCTTATACCAACGGTCAGGCACCTTATTATTACAGGCATCTATATAATCTTGATGCATGCAAGGTAATAACGTATGTCTTTTTAATTTATTATTAATTTCTGTTAAAAAAGGAATTTCAATCCACCACCTTCCTGTTTTATTACTCTTATAAAACACTAATTCTTGGGAGTCCACTAAAGTAATGAATTTTTGATAACTTCTGTCATCTGAAAAATCATCATCATTTATTCTAAAATTAACACCTTCAATAAAATACCAAAGCATTTGTGATATTAGCATAGATGTAATGTCATCATCTTTTGATGGTTTATATTCATAAATACCGAAAGAAGATACTTTATTACTTATCCCTGCATAACGAGCAATGGCACAAATTTCTTTCCCATCCAACCCATTAGGTGAAAATTTTTGATTTAAACTTACTTCAGATCCTTTTACCGAACTTAAATCAATACTTACAATATTAGCATCTCGCATTACGGGTTCTACAATGGTGATATCTTTTGAAACCGCACCAAGTCTGTAAGATTCAAAATAAAGATTATCCATCAAATCTTTTTCTTCTTGTGAATTAAAATAAGTTTGATAACCAATAGTTGCATAATTAAAAAGATTATACGGCTGATCTAAAATTATTTTACCCACAAAACTATCATTTTTTATTTGTTTTGTTGAATCGCCTAAATCGAACTTACAATCTACATTTACAATATTAACCATAGGCATTATGGTATCATATGCTCTGTAATTTGCATAGGTAAGATCTTGTGTGCCTCCTAATATGATAGGAATAATATTCTTTTTTATTAAAATAGCTATGGTAGTTTTTAAAGCAAAATAGGTGTCCTCTACACTTTCTCCTTTATTTATATCACCTAAATCTGCAATAACGGTATTCCAACTGCCTGGAAAAAGTCCATAAAAGGCTTTCCTAATTTCGTTTAATTGAAATTCTTCACCTATATAATTAATATCATTTCTATTTTCAAGAACGCCTAAAATAGCAATATTAATACCCTCTAAATCTGGAATTCCTTTTTGAGAAGAGTGAATCCTGATTTTTCGACCTAATGCTTGTAAAGACAGTAACTCATTATGAGCTAAAACAATATCCGATACAGGAGAGAGGAAATTAAAATTCATGAATGCATACCGGTTTACCTACGAACTTGGTTTTCATTAAGATTAAAGGCAAATATCGTAAGAATTAATGACATGTTATATGCTGATTTCATAAAATAATCAACAAAAATATATAATTCATTAATTCTATATATTGATCTTTATTTTATATTTAAAAGAGGTGTTATGAAATTACTTTTTCTTAACAGCGGCTTTTTTCTTAACAGGTGCTTTTTTCTTTGGTGATTTTGCTTCTATCAAAGCTTTAGCTTCCTCTAATGTCATTTTTGAAACATCCATAGATTTATCTAATTCTACCTTGATTTTACCTTTTAGCACATTATGCCGTCCCCAACGGGCTTTTTCAACTCGAATACCTTCGGTTTCCCAATTATGAATAACTTTATCAATGTCTTTTTGAATTTTTGTTTCAATCAACTCAACAATATCATTATCAGATAAATTATCCCAGTCGTATTTACTATTTACATTAATGAATATATTGTTCCATTTTATAAATGGCCCAAAACGTCCTTTTCCTTTTTGTACAGGTAATTTTTTATAGATATAAATTGGTGCGTCTGCTT
>JBNMNO010000073.1:0-12856 GCA_051275695.1 Mariniflexile sp. | reverse complement strand
TTCTAAACGCTAAAAAAAATACTTTGAACGGTATAAATTAAACCTAAAAAAGGTCAACCTATATCAGTATAATACAATCTTTGAATAGCCTCTAAAGTTAATTACAAAATAACTAAGAGGCAGATTCTAATATACTCTTGGGTTTATTCTACTACCTCAAAGTTGTCATGCGTGTTAAAGTATATGTATGCACTATAAGAAGTCCCTACAATTTCAGCTTTATTCTGACCACTTATAAGTTGGATTGGATTTGATTTAGCCCCATCACTTGTAAAAGACATTATATACGGAATACCGTTTACAGTATATTCTATCTTTGTGGATTCAAAAATACCACTTCCTTCAGCATTTGTTTTAATTAACACTGCATAATTGGTATTCGGCTTTATACATTCTCCCTGTAATAGCGCCGATCCGTCCACATGCACAAAAGCGATACTCGTGGGAGTTATTGTTTTAAATTGTTCGTCTTTTGAACAACTAGATAAAAATATTATAAATGTAATTAAGATGCAATATGATGTGCGCTTCATAACGATTTTTTTAAATTAATTTTAATTTCCTTAAAATTTCCATCAACACTAACTTTATAATTGCCTTCATTTAAGTTGTTGAAAATCACCTCCCCATTATTAACTGTTCGGTTGGATAAAATAACCCCCTCTATACTTAAAACCACTTCTTCCTTTTCTACAGGAAATAAAACCTTAATTGCTCCACCTTCATAACAAACAGCCTCTTTTTTATAGTAGCTAGCAGTTACGGTTTTAACAACAACCGTCCACTGCTTAACTGTTGTTTGATCTTCAGATAGTACAGTAAAAACTACCGGATTTGTATAGTTTAATGCGTTGGCTCCTGAAATTTGTTTTGCGTTTCCGAGGTAAACTGAAGCGCCAGAACTGATAACAAAATTAGCGTTCAAGGCAGTTATGTCCTGACCTTTATTGAGATATACTGTAATTTGAGAACCTTCAATCACTACGTTGTTTGAAATAATATCTTTAAAACTAACGTCTAACATTTGAGCTCCTGATTTTAAAGCTGGACTTGCAAAAGCATAAGCCTGAAAAAGGTCTCCATATTGCTCATTTGTTTTAAACGGTATGGTTTTATCAATACTCTTTACAGTATTTTTTCCCGAATCATAAATTTTGAAACTAATTGTTTCATTATTTACATTTGAAAAAACAGTCAAATAGGCATAATGTCGCTTTTCACTTGCCACATAGATCACATTGGTAATTCCACGACACTCCCCATTTACAAAGGCAGCAACTTTGTCATTAGGACTAACTAATCCAATTCCATCACTATTCAAAAACCCAACAAATGTCATGGTGTATTGATAATTATTTTGGTTTACAGACCAATTTGGATCCTGTCCAAAAATGGAGTTACTCATTAAAAACAGCGCTATGACAGAATATATATGATTTTTCATTTTTTGAAATTTATTTCATTAAAGCTCCTAAAGCACTTTTAAATAAACGCTTTAGGAACTGTTGTTTTGAATATTAATTTTTCATCACTTTGTTTACAGTCTTTTCTCCATTGATTTCGATTTGAAGTAAGTAGGCTCCGGATGCAACTTTTGGTTGGATTTTTAATACGTTTTCACCACTTACAACATTTTGTTTTTTATCAAATACCATTTGACCTGTTAATGAATATAATTGAATAGAAACAATTTGATCCTTATCAGCATTCACCTTTAGAGTGATTTCATTATCAAATAGATTAGGAAAAATTTTGACATAATTTATGATTTCCTCAATAATTATTGGTTTATTAATCGTTCCAAGAATATCATTGCCTTTGAAACTAAAGTTTTTTGAAGTCCTTTTTTCATTGGTACCATCTCCAATATAAAACACCAAGGTTTCGGACGATTCACCGTAAACCGTTATAAAACTTAGTGCCTTGCCATTGACTTCTTGATTCAAAGCAGCACCTTTTAAAACGCCGCTGGCATCATATGCAAACAATTCACTGTACCCTTGGGGTAATGAAACTACCGCATTCATATTAGCAGCATACTTTGTAAACTCAAGTTTAATTGTTTGCAGATCTGAGTCAGCTAATCTGATGTCCTTTTTAGCAGGATTTATTTTAGCTGTTTTTGCTAAATAACTAGGATATTTGAATGACTGGGCTGTATTTGAACTTGAATTAAGCATATAGCCTTGTCCTGCTTTTAGATAATTCAGTGTTCCATTCCAACCTACGATCGGATCATAAATCGCAAATGAATTTTGTGACTTAATAACATCCCCATCGTTCGCATCAAAATAAGCTAAAGCTTCTTTAGTAAGGCGATTTCCTAACAAGGGATAAGGAAGCCAATTCCAACCTGTTTCTATAAGAAACGTCCATGAAGAAATATCTACGGGAACTCCTGTTAGCATCAAAACTTGATCATTTGCCATATACACTTTGTACATTTCGGTATTAGTAAGACCTCCTGAATTAGTAATTTGTCCTGACCAACCCGTATTAGATAATGTATTATCGGTGTAGGTATCAAAACCAGAAAGATGACTTAAAATTCGATCATTGGTTTTTAAATTCAAGCTATTAGTCAACTGATTTAAGTCTGAAAAATTGTTATCATTCACATTAACTGAGATCCATGACCAACCTTTATTTAGATCAATTTTCTGCTCTAATAAGTCTGAGTTTTCAAAAATTACTGGTAAACTCAGCCTGCCTTGTACGCCATTCTCTTCAAAAAGAATAAATGAACTATTATCGACAGTCGCTAAAATAACTTCTCCTTGTGAGGAATCCCATATTTTAAATTCAATATTCTCACTAATAGTAGCATTACTGTAAACTGTTAGGAAAGCAAAATATTCCTGATAAGCTGAGTTGTAGATCAAATTTGTAACACCTCTAATTTCGCCATTATAAAAGGCGGCAATCTTATCATAGTAATCTTCAGAAAATTTACCATCTATTTTTATTTTCCCGACAATACTCATACTGTAAGAATACAAACTTGGGTCTACGGTCCAATCGGGTGCTTGAGCTAACTCTTTAACTTTAATGTGTAACTTTTCGTCGTATCCATAATCCGTTTGTAAAAATATATTTTCGTCATATTCTCCTGCTGTTAACTCTTTATCAATACTTGCGGTAATATTGATTTGACTGTCCGGATTAATTGTCCCTGAAGCCTTACTTAGCTTTAACCAACTAGGTATATTTGAAATATTAAATGGCTGTACTTTTCCCCCTTTGTTTAAAACTGCAATTACAAATGATTTTTCTTCTCCACTATTTTTTACAATATCAACAATCTCATTATAGCCATCAGCAAACCAACTCACATCGTTACGTTCTACATAAGCAGTCCAGGTTATTGGTGATTGCTGCGCATTATTGGCATCATCATACATTCTTTCTACGCTGATATCTATAACTTGCCCTTCCAGTAAGGCCCAGCTATCAATTTTTGGGGTAATGATAAGTTTGTCTCCATCAATAACGTAATCAACGTCAAAATTTATCAACTCCCTTTCTGGTTTAATAGCCGGATCGTCATTGGAATAGTTTACAGCCCCACTGCTTAAAACTGCATCACTTGGAATTACAGTTTGATTCGTGTCTTCATGGTAATATCGTGGTCCATTTGCAGTGACAGGATCTGGTGCATTCATCCTAGCATATAAAAGTAACCCTGGACTGTCAAAATTTACTTCATAATAGCGATCTCGACTTACTTGCTCCTCATTACGTAAGGTGTTCCATAACCTAAATTCGTCAATTTTACCTGTAAAAGGGCGGTCGACCGTTTCAATACCAGCTAAGTCTATTTGCCCTCTTGCACCCAACCAAATTTTATTTCCTGAGAAACCCCCAATAGTTGTTATTGCATTTGAGGTGACTGGTTCGGCATCGACATAACTTCTTAAAGAACCCAGGCGATTGAACAACAAAGCAACATGATGCCAAATACCATCTGCAACTGATTTCGTGGTTATTGTATATGATTTTCCTTCATTTTCAAAGCTTAACATGCCAGAAGAGTTCATGTTAATGGCCCATTTATTGCCAAAACCATTGGATTGAAGGACATCCGTTCCATCGCCTTTCCCGTTTGAGAAGATGGTGGCATCTTGAGAAACATCTGTTTTTATCCAGAAAGAAATCGTAGCATCCATTTCATTGGAAATTTGTACAAATCCAACGTTATCTAAAGATAAGTACTGTCCATTTTCAAAATGATACGAAGTTCCTTGTGGTTTGATACTCCAAGATGCACTAAGGATAGCATGCTTAAATCTAGCTTTGTCGTGCGCAATAGTTCCATCACCTTCATCCATTGGCCAATAGCCAATAAGGTTTGCTTCATTCCCAACTAAAATATTGTACATATTGGCATATGCATCTTCTAGACTTATTGTTTTATTCCATAATCGGAAATCATGTATATTCCCAATAAAGGTATTCCCCCCTATTACTAGGGCATTGCTATTGGAAATTGACAAATTACTACTTGCAGTATTACTAGCAATCACAGCAGCATCCTCATAAATACTTATTTCACCAGTACTACTTTTATGAGTAAAAGTATAATGATGAAATAAATTGTCATTGGTAATAGTTCCTTTGGCCGTTAAACCCCCTAATTCAAATGAAATATCGTTATTATCCAATCCAATTTTTAAACCTCCATTTTGATCAACTACAGTAGCCATTACTGCTTGGGTACTATTATTCATCCAAAATTCAATTGTTAAATCTCCTGTTGTCACTTTTGGATTGTTGATTACCGCGGTATTTTCAGTACCTTCAAAACGTAGTGATATATTATGATCTATAAGCCCTTGATTGGTTTTCCCTTGTACTTGAATATTGCTAGTTGCAGAATTATAAAAGATATTTTCGTTGAAATTCACTTCTAAATCTTCTCCAGCACCCAAGATCCCATCGATGGGCAATGGTGTCCCAAATTTTTGAGGAGCATGTAAGTCTACTCTACCTGTGATAACTTCAGAGATAAATTCAGTAGTTGTACAAATTGTTCTAGCTCTTATTTCATAGTTGCCATCCAGCAAATTTTTACTTGCGATGTAAAATGAATAGTTTAATGATGAATTGTCTATTAAAATGTTATCCCCTTCGCCAGCAGCAATAGCATTTGTTAAATTTTCTTGTGTTCCATAATAACTTTGTAAGCGAGACCAGTTCGGCGATGTTGCCGCGCGGTATTCTAACACTATCTTTTCAAAGCTATCAAAATCAGTATTAAAACCTGTAAGATTTATTACCAATGGTTTTGTAGATCCATCTGTATTGTAAGCTTCGTCTACATTATACATCCAATTATTTAATGGTGCACTCACCGTAATTTCAGTGCAAGACGGGATAAAAGAAGCAGAGACGGTAGCTTCTGAACTCACATTGTCTGGATCGCAATCTGACTCCAACCGAATCGTTATATTTTCATAATCATAAACATCCGTAATTGACTTCCCTAAAGTTAATTTGTAGTAAACGGGCTTGCCAAATGGAATAAACAAACTATTGCCTTGTGGAGAAATATTGATTAAAGCATTGTTTGGATTGGTAGTGTTGTCAATTACTAAATTATAATAGGAATACTCAGGATCAATAATGTCGCTTAAGTTTTCTAATTTTAAAGTGAACTCTGCATTACTTCCTTCAGGGACATTGCTAAGGCTATTAGGTCCTTCTATGGTCAACTGAATGTTCTCTACGTGTTGGGTTGCAAAACTTAATGGAGCTTTCGCATCAGTTTCGCAACAGCTAGTATCATTAGAAAATTCTAAATCTAATGCTGCTAAATCCTCTTCTTTTGTTTTAGAATTTGAGTCTTGAATAGACCAATATTCGGTAAAATAGTCTTTAAATTTTGCTTCAGTAAAAAATTTAGATTCTTCAGCACCTTCATAAGGACATGAAGTACTCCCGCCCTGGGTAATAAAAATAGGTCCATTCCCGTCAAAAGAATTTACCACATCAACACTTAATAAATTGGCAGGATCATTGTCTTTTAAGGTATAAGATATATTTGTAATTGCTACATCCTCCTGAGCTAACGAGGTTTCTATCCCCTGCTGAAAATAGGAGTTTAAGGTATTGACTACTCCTGTTCTATTTACATTAAATCCCCATTCTAAAGCAAAATTTTCATCAATTGTTAAATTATATTGTGTTGCCTTTGCTGATATAATAACTGTCTCAACACTATTTGTAACCTCGCCTACACCGGCATCAAATGAAATATTATCATCAAAATGTTCATTTAACAACGTACTTATGTCAGTAGATTCGTTTAGCTGGTGTATCAGATAAGATTCCGCATCTGGATCATCGTTATTGTCTATTGCTTTTTCAATTTCGCTAGTAAAGGCCGTAATAACATCGGCTAAGGAAGTCTTGTATTTTTCACGCTCATTTTTTGCCAAATACTTGCTTTTTTCATTATCCGAGATTACTTTTTTCCACAAACGAATTTGTTCTTCATATTGCTCAATCTCCAATGTGCCTTCTACTCCTGGAATGAGCAAACCATTATTAATATTAGAAATAAACAACTCATATTCTGGAATCAAAGTTGTTAAAATATGTTTTTGTGAAAAAACAAAAAAGGTCTCAGAAGGTTCATCCACAAAATAGACTGCTTTTTGCGTACTTATATAAACTGATGTTCCGGCAGAATTAACTAGTTGTAGTGAAACTGAAGTCCCAATTTGAGCTGTCGAAGCCTGAACATCATTAAAAGAACCATAAAATTGGTTAGTCGATTTTCCTATATACAAATCGCCGTCTGATCCTACATAATCAGGATCGTCGCTAGTAGACATGGTTTTGTTAAAGGTATAAGTTTTAGTCAAACTTTTTCCGTCTGTTGAGGTCCTAGAAAGTCCTATTCCAAGATCCGAAGTATCTTCGACTTCGCTTGAAATCATAGGTCCTGCTAAACCGCCTCCCGCCTCAAAATAAACCCCTAACAAAATTTTGGCTACATCCTCAGTTCCTTCTTGATCTGCAAAAGAGCTTTCAGTTGTAAAAGTAAAACTGGTACCTTGTTCAATAGATGCAAAACTGTTAGACCCTGGAGGGTCTCTCAAAATAATATCTGGCCTGTCTGGCGCTGCTGTAACAAAGGTCTGTGTTCCATCTGATTGCCCCCCTAAAATAAGACCATGATTAATATAATTGGCAACCGGGTAATCGGTCCCATTGATGCGATAGTTTAGCGAACTTAACAGTGTAAATGGCGATGAAATCGCAGGCAATCCCCCCTTAAATGAATAGGTCAAAACACTTTCGTCATTTGGGTCTACTTCAATTAATTCAGAATCGGCTAGTGCAAAATTATTATTAATAATTAGCTCTCCATCTGTAACAGTTACAAAATCTTCAACCGCTGCATTTGGATCATCATAATTCGTGTAACGCTCAAATCGATTCAAAACCACTTTATAGTTTGCAAACTGTGAATACACATATAATGAATCATTACCAGTAGTTGTAAAGCCAGCAGTGGGTATAAGAGTTCCATTTATGTCTATGTTTTCATCATGTGTTTGCGAAACTACTTCGGCAACAGGTGCTGAGCGATAGGTAAAGCTTTTTTCGTAGTTATATGGCTCTCCTGTCGCTGTAGTTTCATCCTCAAATTTATATGTTGGAGTGGTGACAGCAGCAACATCTGAAAATGATAAATTTTCTGCTGTTCCGGGAGCTAAAATTGATATCGGTGCAATCGTTGCACTTGGAATGGTTAAATCACTGGCTACTAGTTCATAATCTAAAGGTAATAATTCTATTCTATATTCCCCTGATTCCTGATTTGTGGTAAAATTAGCCTTTGTAAACGCAGTAGCAGATGATCCAGATGGTTTGTATCCTAATGTAATAGACGCGACTCCAATATTATTTTTAGAACTTACTGTCACTGTACTTTGCACTCCATTTGCAGCGATGACAGCTTTTTGAAACAAACCGTCTTGTCCAAAACCAATTAATCTTTGAGATTCAACACTTCCCCCGACCACTCTACCGACTACTGTAACCCTAGTTTCGTCAACAAAAGTTACGGACTCATAAGCGTCTTCAAAAAATTCTTTAGAGGTGCCTTCTGCTGCAGGATACCTTCCGTTATAAGAGAATTCATGTCCCTGTTTTTTTACAGTGATCACATGATTCCCTATAGGTACATTTACTTCAAAAAGTCCATCCTTATCTGTAACAACTGGCTCATTAAAGTCGTTCAGGACAATATTCCCATCTATGTATACATTCACATATTCTGAAAAAATTGTTGCATATTGATCTAAATAGTCATCCGAAATATCACTTGGGGTACCATTGTCATTTAGCCAATATTCTCCCTTTGAATATTTTAAATTTCCTATTAGATAATAATTGTAACCTGGATCCAATATACCTGGTCCGTTAACTTTGCCCATAACAGCGAATACATCTTTTGTGTCATAAAGCACTTTCCCTTTAAAAATGAAAGATGATTTGTCTTTAAAATCAATTTTATTTACCACCTCAGATCCTTGTCCTAAAAACACCAATTGCTGGCCAGGCTCAAAGTTGTGCTGACCATACATTGGGGTAATTCTATACGACTCTCCAGTACCAGAATAGGGTATGGCATTGATTTGATAATTCCCATATTCGTCTGTAACTCCTAAGACACCTAACTGGTCCACTGCCGGAAGATTTCCAGCACCTGAAACCCATGTTGTTGATACTAATTTTCCATTATTTTTGTTGTAATTAAATCCATTTCGAGAAAAATCATAGGCAAAATCACCTACATTTTCGTTTGCACTCAAATAACTAATTAAATTAGCGCTATTCCCACTAATATAACGACTATAATCTGTTCGAATAGCAACTGTGTCTATAACCGTGTTCCAAATTCTTATTTCATCAATAATCGCATCTGCTCCCCCACCAATGGTAAGTTCATCCCATTGTGAATTTTGATTTGTCAAAGCGAATGAATTTGTGTTTGGAGCACCCAATACAACATCAAAGTAAGGAGATGTGTAATTTGGATCTATATCTATTAATTTTGTATTTACATCTGTTTCATATTCCTCGCTTATAGCTCTACCATTGATAAATAATGAGGGAGCAAGTCCATTTTTGATGATTACCGAAATATGTACAAAATTGTTATTAAAATCAGCAACCGGCACTAACTGATCATCTCCTCTGGAGTTGAGTGTACCCGATGGATAGTAGTTATTTAAATTAATAAGACTTCCGTCAATATTTATCTGAAGAATATTTGATGTTGCTAATAATTTTGTGGTGACATCAATTGATTTTTCATAACCTAATGAACTGTCTAAACTAAATAATGTTATCGCAGTTTGTGTATCTGTTGTATAGGGAGTTTTTGGCTTTACCCATGCTTGAAAAGTACCTTCGGCAGAAATAGTATCGTCTAGTCCTTCGATTTCTACTCCTCCTGTTCTAGGAATATCTAGGGCGCTTCCAAAGCTAATGGCACCTCCTTCTGAAGTTGCAGTAACAACTACATCTTTTACAGGTGCTCCACCATCATAACTTACGTTCCCTGTAACTATGGCAGTTGGCGTTCTAAACCCGATTCCTGTAATGTAAGTATCATACAGCTTTTCTGTTTCGCTAACACCCTCCGCTACCAACTTGTACTCGTATAAAACACCCCCTTCTTCATATTTATCTTCATACTCATTATCTGTTACTGGAATGTTTGCAATAAAATTAGCTTCACTCCAAGCTACAGGTTCACTGGTATATACCCGTCGGTACAATTTAAGCATGGTTATTAAATCGGAATTATTTCTGATAATCCAGCTTATTTGTATATTATCTGCAACATAACCTTTTGAAATATCAAATGATCCTTCGGCATCTGTAAAAGTAGGATATAGATACAAAATATCGAACGGAAAACGAATATCTAAAGGAGTCGTAGTACGCCTATGAGAATGTTTATTTTGTCCCAAGTACGGAAGACCTACTTGTATGCTAAAATTAGGGTTAATAGCAGTGGTTTGTATAGCCTGCGAGACAGAAACAATTTTTACACCATCTTCACTTTGTGCCCATAACCCTATTGATAGTAGGTAACAGCCTACTACCATAATTGCTTTTTTCCTAATCATAATGCTAGAATTTTATGATATGATTCACCCCATAGTTTACTGGACGTGTTTCTGTACTTCCAATAGATCCAGTTGAACCTGTGATGGTGTGGGTGTGAGAACCTTCATCGCTTGAGGTATTAGTGTAAGGAGTTCTACTTATTTGTTCATCACCATGACTTCCTTTAGCAACCCCTTTGACATCATCAATTAGAGCAGTGTATCCTGAAATATATGTATGTGTATGTGAGCCATCCGAACTATTGACCAAAGTACCTTGGTTATGTAAGTGACTCTCAAATTCATCTGTTTGTATCGTGTTTAATGTTGGACCTACATTTGTAGCATATGTGCTGCTACTATTGGTACCACTACCTCTTAAAAACATACCTCGTAAGTCTGGCGTTTTAGTACCAATCAAGGCAATTAATTCGGCGGCTGAAGCAGGCAAAGCATTTCCATCACAAAGAGCCCATCCAGCAGGGGCTACTGTTCCAATAAATGGCATAATAGAGCCGGTTGGTACGCCATTACTAGCTGCAATGGCATAGGGAACATGTTTTAACATCTCATCAGAGACTAAAGTTGTTCCTTTTTTTATTCTTAAATAGGCTTGAAAATTTGAAAATTTATAATTATTTACCTCAGTATTATTTAAAACATGTGAAAAAACACCAAAAAAATCCGTTGTCAAATTTATAGTTTCAATAGAGCCTATTGTAACTTCAGCACTACTGGCATCTTTATAATATAATTCAAAAGATAAACTTACAGTGGAATTTGTTAGCGCAGTATTGTTGCTATCTCTGGCAATCCCTTGTATTGCAATCCCTGTTTGTGTAGCTGATGTTTGTGCATAGTTTACCAAAAAACTTAGCGACATTAAAAATGATAATAAAAGTAATTTTGAGTTCATGGTGTGAAAATTATTTGTTGGTTATTTAATTGCTATTGTTTTATTTTAAACTAAAATTTTTGATGTTTTGATTTTTTAAAGATGAAACTTTTGATTACGATGATTTTCTTGACTGTAATTTTTTTCACATTAAAATAATGTGTATCAAAAATTTAAATCCAAATTATGAACAGGAAAGATATAAAGAAAGCACTGTATTTTTTCACTGATACTTTTTGATTTTTATTTATTTTAAAGTATTTTGCAATAAATTTAAACTTTTATCAAGACAACAAACTTGCTTTAAAATAGAATCAAAGCATGGAATGAGGGAAGAAGTAAAGTATTTTTAAAAAATTAAATTTCTATGGTGGTATCATTATTTTATATTATTTGCGGTTTTTTGGGATATCTAATTGTATTAATATCATCCCTAAAAATCAAATCTAACAGGGCTATTAATGGTTACCTGCTTTTGGTTATTATCCTTGTTGCTACTCGACATTTAACAAATGGCTTGAGTTATTTTATAGATTCAATATACTTTCATAAGGTTATTATTGGCTCTAATCGTTTTTTTATATTGATTATACCCAGCTTATACCTCTATTTCAGAGAGATTATTTTTCCGAAGAATTCTTTTTCAGTTAAAGATATTTTACATTTTATATCACCTATTGTATTTTTTATTTTAATTCAACTTATAAAATTTGATGTTCTTGGAAATTTTGATCTTTCAATTATTTCTTATATTTTATTTACAGTATTTACTTTTTATGTTTCTAGTTATATTTTTTTTTGCTTTCGTCTTATAAACAGAGAGGTCTGGTCAAAAAAGAAAGATCTCAAAATTAAAAGTCATTTATTTTATCATTGGAGTAAATTTTTAATGCTATTTTTAGTGCTTTCAACTTTAAGGGTTATCATTTCCCTATATTTAAGAATTCAAGGCGATAATTTGGTTTCTGACTCTGATGACCTATGGATATCTGCAATTATATGGCTTCCTATTTATTTTAAAATCTTAATTTCCCCTGAAATACTTTATGGATACAATGCATTAAATAGCATAATACAAGATGGTAAAATATCTTCTTTACATTTTGATTTTTGGGATATAAATTCAAAGAATGATCTGAACAATCTACAACACATAAAATTAAAAGAAATTGTAACACCAAATATCATCGACTATATTACAAGAATAGAAAAAAAAAGATTTTGTTATGAAACTTTTAAAATAAATTCATTTACAATTTCTGATTTTGCAAGAAATCTAAATATTCCTACTAGTCATTTAATTTATCTATTTAAATATCATTCTAAAATTTCTTTTGCAGATTTTAAAAAGTCTATTCGTATACGCCAGGCTATTGATCATATTGAGTCAGGTTATATAAACAAGAACACTATAGAATCTCTGGCACAAAAAGTGGGTTTTAGCACATACACTTCCTTCTATACTAGTTTTAAAGAAATTACGGGAAAATCTCCAAGATTATATGTTAAAAATATAAACATTTATTGAGTTGTTAATATAAATTAAGACCGTTGCAAGGAAGTACCTAATAAAAAGCACAAAAATAACACGTAATTATTTATGTTAAATATATGATTGTAAGTATATTAAGTTGTAAATTTAGTGTATAAAAATACAAAAACAACCAACTTTAGCCGATAGCATTTGCGATTTACGAGCAAGAAAAATTAAAAAGATATTTTTCACCCAAATAAACACCCTTATCGATTGGGATACGATCTCTATCCTAATAAATAATGATTATTTAAAAGGAAAAAGTGCCACTGGCAAGCCTTCTTATGATGGGACATT